>JAHDCK010000228.1 GCA_020629915.1 Saprospiraceae bacterium | reverse complement strand
ACTCAGATTTTTCACTTTGTTTCTGCTGCATGTTCTTTAAAATATTTTTTATAACGTGTTGATTATTAGTATTTTATAGTAATAAATATTTTTTAATTTTATTAGAATTAACTCGTTTTATCCTGTTTTGATATAATTTTTGAACTTTTTAATAAGGCAAAAATTCAAAATCCTGATTTTTTGGAAATTGTGACAAGGCATTTTAGTTTGAAATTGTACTAAAACCCCATTTTTCATTTGAAACAAACCTGCTTTGAGGGATTGGGAAATTGAATTTCCCTGTCACGGTTTTACTCATATTGGCCATAACTCCCCCTGTTTAGGCACGTAAATTTGAAGTGTAATCAAGGAAATAACAAACTATTTACAAAACAAACGCTTAATCCCCAATCCCCATAATCCCCAAACCCCAGGAAGAAAGTACTCATTTATTTATTCATTCATGCTATTGTTAAACGCTTAAATTTTTAAGGATATGAACTCCCTATTTTCACACGCATCAAAAATTAAATTATTTTTTTCTTTAATATTTGTAATTACTTTTTTAACAACTCAGGCTCAGGTAACCTTAACAGAAAGCCTTCCTGAAAAAGATATTAAAGCCTTCGTTTCTAAAAAGGAAAACTTTAAACAAGCCCTTTTTAACGACAAATATTATGTCTTTATTCAGTTAAAAGACATTCCTGATAAACAATATAGGAAAAAACTGGAAAGCCTCGGTGTGGATCTGCTGGCTACTGCGGGTAACCAGGTTTACCGCGCTTCTGTTCCAGCAACAATGACCGAGACTCAATTGAGAACTATGGATATTATTTCTATCAATAAAGTGGCGGAATCGCACAAAATTGCACCTGAAGTAACAGAAGATTACATTCCGGAATATGCAGTAGTGGAGGAAGGAAAACTGGATGTTTCTCTGATTTTTTCTCCCAAAACTTACCCGGAAGATATTGAAACCGTATTGGAGCAGTTCAATGCTGAAATGTTGACCTTTGCAAATAACATCGTAGAGGCCAGAGTGGTAGCGAGTGAGGTTTTAAAATTAGGAAATCACCCTTTAGTGCTGCAAATGGGATTGATTGAAGAACCTGCTCAGTTATTAAATTACGACAACGTAAAAAGCCACCGCGTTAATTATATCCAAACAGATTTGGCCAATGGCCTTGGATTGACGGGAGAGGGTGTTTGTGTAGGAGTAGGTGATGGTGGAGAGTTGGGTGACCACATTGATATGACCAACCGGGTGATCAATTATGCGGATGGAACTTATAGTTCCTTCGGTTCTCACGGAGACCACGTGACCGGAACAATTGGAGGTGCCGGAAACCTTGACCCAAAACATGCCGGAATGGCTCCCGATGTTACCTTCGTTACCCAAAAGACAAGTAATATCATTACTTATGCAACGGATTATGTAGACGACCACGGAATGGTTATTACTAATAACTCTTATGGTTCTACCTTTAACTGTTCTACCATTGGTACCTATACATACTCCAGTGTTTTGATTGACCGTCAGGCTGGAGAGCGCCCGGAATTATTACACTGTGTAGCAGCCGGAAACAGCGGATACGGTACTTGTGATCCTTACCCGCAGGGTTTTAACACAGTATTGCGCGCTTATCAGGTAGCTAAAAATGCACTGACAGTAGGAAGTGTTGATTATAAAGGTGTTTTAGCAAATAGCTCAAGCCGAGGACCAGTAGCAGATGGAAGATTGAAACCTGAAATCTGCGGAGTAGGAGTAAGCGTTATGTCTACAGGAAGAACTTTTAACTACCTTAATATGAGTGGAACCAGTATGGCCACACCTTCAGTAGCAGGTACCATTGCTCTGTTAAACGAGCATTACAGAAATGAAAACAACGGAGAATTACCAGATGGTGCATTGATGAAAGCTATCGTATGTAATACTGCGGATGATTTAGGAAATAAAGGAATTGACTTTAAGCACGGATATGGATTGATAAATGCTCGTCGCGCAGCAGAAGTAATCACAGATGGAAGATTTGACTCAGATACTATTTCCCACGGAGAACAAAAGTTTTTTACCATAAACGTTCCTGCCGGAGTGGAGGAATTGAAAGTGATGATGTACTACGCAGATTACGAATCTGTAAGCGGAGCAACTCAGACATTGGTTAACAATCTGAATTTGAGAGTAACTTCTCCTTCAAATAACCATTATCACCCATGGGTTTTAAATCCAAATCCTAATAATGTAAATGACTTGCCATCAAGAGGCATTGATAATCTGAATAATATCGAACAAGTGACCCTGGATAACCCCCAGGCCGGAAACTACAATATCGCTGTTACAGGTGTAAACGTACCTCAGCCTAACCAAAAGTTCTTTATCGTATATGAGTTTGTAAAACCTGAATTGATTTTGACTTACCCGAATGGTGGGGAAACAATCCAGCCAGGAGCAACAGAGCATATCCGATGGGATGCTTACAACCCGGATGACAAGGAATTTAAAATTGAATTTACAGAAGACGGAGGTCAAAACTGGACGACTTTGTTTGACCACATTCCTGGCACAGAGCGTATCAAAACCTGGACTGTTCCTAATACCATGACTAGCAAAGCAAGAGTAAAGATTTCTATGTTAGCAGATACATTAGTAGACGAGGGAAATGCTGATTTTAGCTTGTTAACAAGAGTGACAAATGTAACTGCTGAGGATTATTGTACAGGTAAAATTGAGTTGAACTGGAATGCAGTTTCAGGAGCAGCTTCCTATATCATCTACAGATTGGATTCTACTCACATGAATGTAGTTGGAACATCTACTTCAACCAGCTTTACAACGGATATCCTTCCTGTAGGAAGCAAGCAGTGGTTTTCTGTTCAGGCAAAAAGTGCAACAGGAGCTAAGAGTTTGAAAACAATTGCCATTAGTGCAATCGTTCCCTCAACTGGTGACTGCCCCGGATTTTCTGATGATGTTTCTGTAGAAGAAATAACAGTAGTAGATTTTGGACGCATCGAAACTTCTGAGGCTTTGGGATGGGAAAATATTTCTATTACCATTAAAAATAACGGAAACCTGCCAGTATCAAATATTCCTGTTTTCTACTCCATCAACGGAGGAACTGAAATAGGAGAAACCTGTCAGGCAACCATTCAACCCGGACAAACCTACAATTTCCCTTTTAGCGGAAAAGTAAATATGACAGCTGTTGGTACTTATGTTTTTTCTGCCAGAACAGCTTTGAGCACAGATACAAATACCGCCAACGATCAATTGAATAACGGAGCAGTTTCAAAACAGTTTCCAAATGCGCCGATTTCCCTTCCTTTAACAGAGGACTTTGAGGCAGCTATCGGTGGGACATTTGATAAAAGTGAAATGGGTATTGCCGGATTGAGTGCTTTTGACCTTATCACAGATAGTGGACAATTATTAACGGATGGAGATATTACAAACAAAGAAGGAGACCACCTGATTCGTTTGGAAACAGACAGCGTGGGAAGTTTATCCGGAAATCCAATGAACGAAATCATTATGACATTGAATTTCTCTGACTATCCAACGAGCCAAAATGTAAAATTGAGTCTGGATTATAAATATTTCAGCGCAGCGGCACACAGCGAAGATCAGATTTGGGTAAGAGGAGCAGATACAGACAACTGGGTTTTGTTGCACACTTTTACACACACCTTTACCACCCAAACTTTAACTGACCTGCGCCTTGGAAATGTATTGTATAGCAATGGTCAGGAAATTAGTGCCAACACACAGATAAAATTTGTACAAAGAGGGGAAGGTGGATATGCTATCGACAACCTTGGGATGATTGCTACAAATGATGAGTTACCAGTAGAATTAGTAGAATTTACAGCTAGAAAGCAAGAGGAAAATAACGATGTATTGGTAAAATGGAGTACTTCTTCGGAGTTGAATAACAACCATTTTGAAGTACAAGTAGCGAGAGGAACTAGTGCTGCTGCCGCCGGAGAATTTGAAACGATAGAATATGTAGAAGGTGCCGGAACAACTACTGAAGCTCAGTATTACAGCTTTTTAGACACTGAGCCACAAAAATCAGGCGTTCGCTATTACAGACTAAAGCAAGTGGATACAGACGGAGTTTTTGAATACTCTCCAATTGTAACCGTAAAATTCGAGGAAATCCAAATTGAAACTTCTGTTTTCCCGAATCCATTTATTGAGCACATCAATCTGAATATTCAAAGCAGTACAGATTCTTCCTTCGGAATATCTGTTCTGGATATGAATGGAGCAGTTGTGTACCAAAAAGATGTAGATGTCATCGAAGGTGAGCAGATTATTCAGTTAGATATGGCAGAAGCGCTTCCTTCCGGGTTTTATACTATAAAAATCGACAGAGGAGCTGTATTGTCAACTTACAGAGTGATGAAAGTGACGCCTTAAAAAAATACCTATACATGGAAAGTGAAAAGAATTTGTATCCTTAATTACTTTCTTCCGGGACTGTCAGTGGGGACTGACAGTCCCTTTTTATTTCAGGGCTTAAAGATTAGGCATGAATATTGCAAAAAATGCAAAAGAACGCCCTTCAGTTACCGTCTGAAATTACCCTCCTTATTTATTGCTCCCCCTGATTGCCTGGAATCTACATTCCGGAGCCTCTATTCTATTTTTTATATCTAAAATTTTATGATGGTGAAAATCTTACCCCTTTACTTATTTCCTTTCGTGTTGTCCCTGCTGTTTGTTCCGGCTCTGCTTTCTGGTCAATCCACAGAAACACCCACCGCTCTCCAACTGGTGGATAAAAAATATAATGGAAAAATATTCCTTAAAATTCAATTTGATGGCTTGCCAGATAAAATGTTGTATCAAAAACTGAAGGATGCTGGCGTAGATTTTATTTATTATAATAAAAATAATATCTACACCGTTCGCGCCCCGGAATCTATATTTCATTTAGATAAAAAACAATTTAAAATAAATGAAATATTTCTCGCAGATGAATCTGATAAAATTCACGAGGACGATCGATTACAATTAAATATTCAGGATGAAACCAGTCAAATCATCATTGGATTCCAAAAGGATGCAGATGAAAATTCTATTCTGGATTTAATTAGTGAAAATGAATTATATGTTTTAAAAGGAGCAAAACGATTCTATGAAGTAGAAGGTTTAAATAAAAATATTTTAAATATAATAAAACATCCTGCTGTTCAGTTTGCTCAAATAGCTGATGAAATCATTCCCGTGAATTTTGAAACCCGGACGGCTCAAAATATTCCGGCAGTTGCCGCAGGCCTTCCTGTTGGTCTGGGATTAGATGGAAGTGGAATAGTTGCGGGCCTCGGAGATGGTGGAAAATTTGGCAATCATCTCGATTTTGAAGATCGGGTTATTTCCATGACATCTACCCATTATAATTCTTTTGGCGGACATGGCGATCACGTGGGTGGAACATTGGTTGGCGGTGGTGTTGTTAATGAAAGACACAAAGGCATGGCGCCTGGTTGTGTGTTGCTCAATACGTTGACTTCTAATGTCATTTATCACACACCTACTTATTATAATGATTATAAAATGGTCGTGTCCAGCAACTCCTACGGTTCCTCTTCAGGATGTTCCAATTCAGGAGAATATAATTATAGCAGTTATATCGTTGATAATACGATGCGACAATATCCAAATGTCTTGCATGTTATCGCCGCAGGAAATAACGGGCATCTGAGCTGTCCACCGGTAGAAATTGGTTTTAGAACCATTCTGCGATCTTTTGCTTCCGCAAAAAATGCCTTAACGGTAGGGAATGTAAAGGTAAATGGAAATATTGTCAATAATTCCAGCCGGGGCCCCGCTCAGGATGGTCGTCTGAAGCCTGAAATTGTTGGGGTAGGCGAAACTGTAACCTCTGTCAACCGAAATTACGGCTACGGAAATATGACGGGAACAAGTACAGCGACTCCTGCTATTTCCGGTTCTTTGGTATTAATGAACCAAAGATACCGACAGTTGAATGGCGGAGCTATTCCACCGGGGGGATTAATGAAGGCAGTAGCTTGCAATACGGCTGATGACCTGGGTAATTTTGGACCTGATTATACTTTTGGATTTGGGCGGATAAATGTTCGTCGTGCCGTAGATGCGATTAGCAAGGGAGATTATAAAGTGGGTGAAATTGAAACGGGACAAGTAAAAAATTATTCTATCAATATTCCGGCTGGAAGCGGCCAGGTCAAGTTGATGTTGTACTGGAATGATGTCGAAGGCGTAGCAAATTCTAATCCTACCTTAATAAATAATTTGGATTTGGAAGTGATTGCTCCGGATGGAACGGTTGTTTTGCCCTGGAAACTCAATCACCAAATTGGTTTTGAAAATGAGCCCGCTTTTCGTGGAAAAGACAGTTTGAATAATATAGAACAAGTTACTTTAGAATCCCCTGTAGCCGGAAATTATACCATCCGGGTCAGAGGAACAGAAATTCCACAAGGGCCGCAGCCTTTCTTCCTAACCTATGATTTTTTAAATAAAAATATATTAGTCACCCATCCGATTGGCGGTGAAATCCTTCGGGCTAATAGTGCCACAACCATCGCCTGGGAAACTTATAATCCGAATGCACTGACCTTTAGAGCAGATTTTTCCCTGGACAATGGAGCCACCTGGTATTTGATTCAGGATAATATTCCGGCTGCCTCCCGAAATTTGACCTGGAGTATTCCGGATGTTTATTCCAGCCAGGCAATAGTAAAAATTAGCTTTACAGATAATTCTCAAACAGATATAAGTGATTTTAATGTAACTTTAATGGGCCAGCCCGGAAGTTTTTCTAATGCCGTTTTATGTGAAGGATATGGAGAAATTACATGGGATGCCGTTACAGGAGCTAATTCTTATGATATTTTAAAATATAATGAAAATACACTTTCATTTGAAACAATTGACAATTCTACCCAAACCAGTTTTGCTACCCCACACATTCCAGCCGGAACATTTTTATGGCTCGCCGTGAGACCCAAAGCAGCTGATGGAACCCTTGGCTCCAGAACCGTTTTGAAAAAAGTTTTCCCAGGAACGAGCGGAACCTGCCCCTGGTCTGATGACTTGAAAACGGAAGCCTTGCTTTTACAGGAAGCAGGCCGGGCCTATACATCTACTTCACTTTCTTCCAATGAGCCAATTGAGATTCAGGTAAAAAATATTGGTATAAACAATACGAATAATGCTAATGTATTTTATAGGATAAACGGAGGGAGTGAAATTGGAGAATTGATGACAGGAACCATTGTTTCAGGAAATATTGAATCCTATAATTTTGGAACAAAGCCTGATTTATCTATTCCGGGAAGTTATGAGATTCATGCACGAACCAATTATACCATGGATTCGCATAATGATAACGATGCATTAGCCTCTCCGGTATTGGTTAGACAATTGTCCAACGACCCGATAATTCTTCCTTTTACAGAAGACTTTGAAAGTGCCTTGCAAAATACTTACGAATCTGATTTGATGGGAGTGGATGGTATAGATAGAATGGATGTCCATGCTGATAAAGCTAGTATTTTGACAGGAGCCCCATTGGTTGGAAATCGTGGAATTGGTATTTATAATATAGATAATACAATAAATATGACAGGAGAGTTTACGCTGACTTTCAACCTGTCTGATTATTCTATAATGACAAACACATATCTTGGATTTAAATATTTAAATCCTGATCAGGGATCTGGGGCCAATTCCAAAGTATGGGCCAGAGGAAGTGATTCTGATCCCTGGGTATTGATAGAGAATATTCCATTTCAAACAGCCCCGGATGACCGGGCGAATTTGCCATTGGGGATTATTTTATATAATAATGATCAATTTATTAGCAGTAGTACTCAAGTGAAATTTACTGTGGAAGGAATTGGAGAGTTAAGAATAGATAATGTAACCCTGGAAA
>JAHDCK010000227.1 GCA_020629915.1 Saprospiraceae bacterium | reverse complement strand
TTCATTAAATAAAAATCCTTCTTCTACCAACTGACCGGCAGTATTCTTTTTTACTCCTTTAGCATACCCTTTTTCATATTTAATAATTTCAAATCCATCCAGAGTGGCAGGTTCAACTTTAGAATGACGGCCTGAACTACCACAGGAAAAAAACACTCCTAAAAATGCAATTAAAATAATATACTTCATATTTATTTTTTTATTTTAATTTAAAATATAATAAAACAGGTTGATGATCTGAAAAGGCAAATTGTTGATCCACTCCCTGTACTTTGACAATTTCAATATTTGGAGAAACCAAATAAAAATCTATTAATTTCACATAAGATTTACCTTTACTGTAAACTTCTCCGGTGCTTCGATTTGTAGGAACATTTTTATCATATACGATATTCCATCCGGAAACAAAATCCTCCGGCACATTAAACATTTTCCACTCTTTAGGATGTTCTATAAAATGATTTAGGTCAATGCCGGGCGGCAGTTGATTCCAGTCCCCTCCTACGACTACATAATTTCCAGCCTTGTCTTCTTCCTTTAAAAGCTCCTTCAAAAAAGCCATTTGTTGTTTCTTTAACATTCCACCTTTATCATAGGCCGAGATATGAATATTATAGACAGATAACGTTTTATTATTATTTGTTTTATAACGTTGTATTGCAACACAACGATCCAATTGGAAGATTTTGGTGGGCCAGTCAAACTCTCCCGGCAACTGAAGACAAACTGCTTCAAAAGGCTCGAAGCGGGAATGAGTTGCCAAACCACTCAGGGTTTTGCCATAAGCTTTCCAGGGCTGAAGAATGGGAACCGGAACCCGATTGACTTTATAATTGACAGCAAAACTGGAAGCATATCCCGGTAGTGCGTCCTGATACATTTTATATTGATCAATATAAAAACTTCGCTTGGATGCAATATCTGCTTCCTGAAATAAATAAAAATCTACGGGATATGTTTTAATAAAATCAATGGCACCTGCTACATATTCTTCCACAAAATTTCTAGGCGAGCGCACCATCTTATCCCCGGCAGTGTAAAAACCTCCATCATCAAAAAACAAGTCCGACTTTCCACCAAGGCCACCATAACCCACATTCCATATTGCCATACTATATATACTATCATCCATGATTTTAATATCAGAATGGGTATCCAGATTGAGAATAGCTTCATCCGGGGGTTGATAGTCAAAGAGCGTTCCGTGGAGCAATACCAGGAAAACATACCCAAGAAAAAGCAGGAGTATGAGGAGAGAAATTTTTAATATTCGTTTTATCATATTTTATAAAATTCAGATTGATTTGGGCATGGAATCGAAAGCGAAAATAACTAAAGTTTTGCAATCCAAAAATGCGTATATTTGCCGAATAGTCCTAACTTTTTTTTGATGATAAAATTAATAGAATGTCCGAGGGATGCTATGCAGGGCATTTCCGAGTTCATCCCGACGGAGAAAAAAATCGCCTACCTGAACAGCCTGCTCAAGATTGGTTTTGACACCATTGATTTTGGCAGTTTTGTTTCGCCCAGAGCTATTCCGCAAATGCGGGATACGGCAGCTGTTTTGAATGGCATCGATCTGGGTAGTTCCCGATCGAAGTTACTAGCAATTGTAGCCAATGAACGAGGCGCAAGAGATGCGATCCAATTTGAGGAAATCAGTTTTCTCGGTTATCCTTTTTCAATTTCTGAAACCTTTCAGATTAGAAATACGAATGCCACGATTGAAGAATCACTCAAGCGGGTAGCTGTGATTCAGGACTTGTGTATTCAGCACAATAAGAAAATGGTCGTATATGTTTCTATGGGATTTGGGAATCCTTACGGCGATGAATGGAATGTAGAAATCGTACAGAAATGGGTGGATATATTAGCAGATATGGATATAAAAATTTTATCATTATCTGACACCATTGGCGTTTCTAAACCGGACAATATCGAATACCTGTTTGGCAATTTGATACCGCCCTATCCCGATGTGGAATTTGGAGCGCACCTGCATACGGAGCCGCACAACTGGTTGGAAAAAATTGAAACAGCATACAACAATGGTTGCCGGAGATTTGATTCTGCCCTACGCGGGTTTGGAGGTTGCCCGATGGCGAAGGACGATTTGACCGGGAATATGGCGACGGAAAATGTATTGCAGTTTTTTGAAACTAAGGAAGATTTAGGTTTGGATAAAGAAGCCTTTGGTGATGCGATGCGGTTGGCATTAGAAGTTTTCCCCAAGGATCATGTTTAAATTTATTTTATGCAAGTTATTGAAATACAATTTGGAACACCTGCTTATGATGAAAGCATTCAACTGAGAACGGACATTCTCAGAATCCCGTTGGGACTGGAATTTTTTGTGGAAGATTTAGAAAAAGAATACAATCAATTTCATCTGGGTTGTTATAATAAAAATTCTGAACTGGTGGGTTGCCTCGTTTTAAATCCCCTTTCGGAAGGTGTTTTGAAAATGCGACAGGTGGCTGTTAGTCAAAATATTCAAAAAAAAGGCATAGGAAGTTTATTGGTACACGCCAGTGAGGATTTCGCTAAAAAGAGAGGATTTACAGAAATGGTTTTGAATGCCAGAGAAACGGCGGTTCCATTCTATGAGAAATTAAATTATACGAAAATAGGTGAAAGATTTGAGGAAGTGAATATTCCACATTTTAAAATGAAAAAAGATTTATAAACTATTCTACAATGAAAAAAAGCCTGACACCGGAGATGCGGAAAGAAATGCTTTTCAACAGTCGGGAAAAATTTGACTTTAACGATTTAGACCAGCAAATATTTTATATGTTTTATTATATATGTGATAATGAAGAACGTCTGGCAAATGCGTTTATTCAAAAAACGACAAAATAAAACCCAGCAAATATTTATCTTTCCAACTTCTTCCAAAGCTGATTAAACGTTTTCTTTGGAAATTCGGGCATCGCCCTTCTCTTTCCCCATGATTTTTCAAATATATTTTTAAATCCCATGTTTTTTAATCCTCCACCCATATTCATCAGGCTCCTGTTTAGCATTCCCGTCCGCCAGACTTTCCAGGTCAGGTTTTCGGAAAAACTGGATTCCTGTGAGGAAGCATCCCGGCGATTATACAATAACATTTCATGTATATTAATCTTTAACGGACAACTTGCCGTGCAATTTCCGCAAAGGGAAGAAGACTCGCTCAGGTGACGATGCTCCTGCAAATCATTTAATTGAGGACTGATCACCGACCCAATTGGCCCTGAGTAGACCGTTTCGTAAGTATGGCCTCCTACGTTTTTATAAATCGGACAAGCATTCAGGCAAGAGCCACATCGGATACAATACAACGATTCGCGCTTGTCTTTTTGAGCTAAAATATTTGTTCTTCCATTATCTAATAAAATCACATACATTTCCTCCGGGCCATCTGTTTCTCCTTTTTGTTTTGGGCCATTAAAAATAGAATTGTAAACGGTTACGCGTTGTCCCGTTCCGTAAGTAGACAAAAGCGGCAGGAATAATTCTAAATCATTTATAGATGGAATAATTTTTTCTATACCAACTATTGCAATATGTACCTTTGGAAAAGCCGTACTCAATCTGGCATTTCCCTCATTGGTCACCACGACAACACTGCCCGTATCCGCTACTAAAAAATTTCCACCGGTTATCCCTAAATCTGCTTTTGGATATTCGGAACGCAATTGCTTCCGCACCAATTTTGTCAAAAATTCAGGAGTGGAATCTTTAGCCGTATCAAATTTTTTATGAAACAAATCCGCCACATCTTCCTTGGATTTTTGCATGACCGGTGTGACGATATGATAAGGCCGACTCCCCTCCAACTGAACGATGTATTCTCCCAAATCAGTTTCTAAAACAGATATATCATTTTTTTCGAGGTGATCATTGAGGTGAATTTCCTCCGTGACCATTGACTTGGATTTGACGGCTGTTTTTAAATTTTTCTTTTTACAAATATCTAAAACGGCCTGCACTGCTTCCTCACCATCCTCCGCCCAAATCACCTGCCCCCCTCTGGCTGAAATATTTCGCTCGAACATCAGGAGATAATGATCCAGTTTTTCCATCGTGGCCCATTTGATATTTTTTGCCTGCTCTCTGGCTGCATTTAAATCGACAAATTGGCTTTTACCCTGCACCACTTTCTTGTCATATTGCCCAATATTGTGCAATAATTTTCGGCGATGTTCCAGGTCAAAAGCCTTATTCTCTGCGTCTTTCAGGAATTGTTCCTTTCTATTCATAAATTAAAATTAAAAAAAAATTCAACTTCATGCAGCGTTTTGCTTCTAACTTTGATTTATAGAGCGAAATGCATGATTCCGGACAACAAAATCCCGGTTTTTGGCATCTTTGTTTTCAGAATAGTTTTAAAATTACTAATTTAATACAAGGACAATTGAATTAGGTAAAACGAAAAACAGAATGTGTTTTACTTAATGTAAAAAATTAAATCATATACTTAACCTTGTTATCTGAAAAACAATTAATAGCAGATTGCCAGCGTGGGGTCAAGTCCAGCCAATACGAATTGGTTCGACGGTACACAGGTATGCTCAAAACCGTCTGCCGGAGATATGCGCCGGATGAAAGCAAGGTGAAAGATTTAGTACAGGAAACATTTATACGAATTTTTTCTAATATTGAAAACTATCAGCCAACGGGCTCCTTCGAAGGATGGATGCGAAGAATTGCCGTGAGATGCTCGCTGCAATGGCTGGCCAAAAATTATAATAAACGAGAAGCACAACCCGAGGTAATGCCGGAAGGCCAACCTCTGCTTCCCAAAGCACTGGAAAATCTGGCAGTAGCAGAAATCCATGCTTTGATTGCAGAATTGCCTTATGGCTACCGGACAATTTTTAATTTATTTGTAGTGGAGGGATATTCTCATAAAGAAATCGGACATATTTTAAATATTACTGAAAGTACTTCCCGCTCTCAATTGACCCGGGCGAAAATAATACTCCAAAAAAAATTAAAAAAATATAATACCAGCAAATACAAATCAGCATGAACTGGGACGATCTACATCAACGACTAAATAAAGACACACACGAAAATGTGTCGAGCGAGGAGGTGGATAGCATCTGGTCGGCTATTGAGCCGGAAGTAGATCGCATCAATGGCCGTCGTCGCCGGAAGAAAGTAGGCTGGTTATTTTTTGCCCTGGTTGGGATGTTGGCTTTTGCAGGTGGATTGTTCTTAATGAATCTGAATTCAAATGAAAATTCTATTGCCTATCAGGATAAAATAAAAGTTTCTGAAACAGATTCTAAAAAGATACCTTCGGAAGTTACAGCTTCTAAAGACGAAAAGGTTGCCACTCAGCAAACCCTTTCTACAAAAGATAACAGAACCAAAAAGGAAACTATTATTTATAATAAAAAATCTGCATCCAATGAAGATGTCGATTTTAAAACGACCACAAAAATTATTAGGACCAATAATTCTACCACAAGGGGAATTGCTTCAACTAATTATAAAAATATAAACACTAAAAATATTCAAACTCCAGCTTTTAAAGAGCAGGAAGTTAAAAAACCTCAAACAATAATCGTCGATTCATATATAAATTCCAATAAAACGATCGCATCCGTGAACAGGTCATTTACTCCGGTAGAATTACTGGATCGGCCTTTCACCGGAGCGGTTAGTGAATCTTTGAAGATAGATTTTTATAATAAAATAAACAATGATGCATCAAAACCAGAAGGTCGTTTGACCCTGGAGTTGCTAGGCGGCATCAGTAAGGCCAAACGGGATTTTCGAACTATTGACACGAGTAACCAATATATCATAGACCTAAGAAACGAATATGAAAAAAGTTTGGTTACCCATCATGCTGGCATTCGGCTGCAATGGCAATTTGACAACGGAGTGTACCTTGGCACCGGCGCAGAGCGAACAGCTATCCGGGAGTTACTGGATTTTCAGGATGAAACGCCTTTGCCGGAAACAGCACAAGCGATTGAAAGATATGCACTTAAAATAAGTGATAATAACAGATTTGTAAAAGGAAAGCTTCAGGAACCGGAAGAACCTATTGTAAAAAAAATATATAATAGTTACAACTTATGGGATGTTCCGCTCCTACTTGGTTTCAGACAAACCAAAGGCAAATGGAGCATCGGGGCAGAGGCCGGGACTTTCCTGAATGTCCACTTCCGATCCAAGGGAGAAATCCTGCTGAGCGATGCCGACTTTATCGACATCAACACCACTCGAAGAAGTGTGGGTTTTGGTTTACACACCGCCGGATTTGCAGAGCGGCAATTATGGAATAATTTGAGTATAAAAGCCTCTCCTTTTATTCGTTATTACCCCTCGAGCCTGGCAAGGCTCAATTTCCCTATCGAGCAACGCTATACGCTCTTTGGAGGAAACATTGGAATAATATATAAACTATAAATATTATATATTGGCAGTTGTTTTTTCGCACCGGTAAGATTTTGGATTTTTCTTGTCGGTGTTTTTTTATTTTTACCTATCTAATTTATCTTTTTCTTAACTTTGCTGATATACTAATTCCCCGGACCTGCCGTTTTAATATTTAAAAAAATCACCATGCGACAATCTCTTTTGTTTTTCAGTTTGTTATCTGTAATTCTTTTCAACTCCGGTTGTGCCATTCTTAAATCAGATGCCCGGCTGGATGCGCACAATGAAATCCTCAACAAAATTGCTAATGGCAATCTGTCTGCTGAGGAGAAATTGGACGCTTTTGCCAAAGATTTTATCCTGCTGATGGGAGAAGGCCTGGATTTTACCAACCCCAAAAAAGGATACAAATTTGTGAATGCTTATGGCAAACAAAATAAATCATCTATCAATAAAATTTTTGATGAAATCGGTGCCTGGCAGAAAGGGATGACTATCCCACAAAAACTGGCTTTTGTCAATAATATGCGGAAAAAACCTTATTCAAAAGATGTAATGCAGCTGGTGCCAAAATTCCGAAAAAAATACAAGCAAGCAGAATTTGTAAGGAATGTTTCCAAGCGACTTACGCGCTCTCTGATTACGATTGGAAAAAAATAATATTTTTTTATAATATAGGAGTGTTTGTTGTATTCCATAAGCGAAGTACCTCCTACCAGTCCACGACAACGGGTGGATGCTTCATATTATAACCCACATCCAAAACGCTGGCATTGATGAAGTGGGTTTCATACTTGAGTTCCGATCCATAAGCCTCATGGATATGTCCACATAAATGGAGTCTGGGCTGCACCTTGCGAATGGCTTTCAATAAATCCTTGCAGCCTACCGGTTCTCCACGTATTGTTTTATCCAATATATTATAAACAGGCCCATGTGTGACCACAATATCCGAATCCTCCGGGATCAAGTCCCAATGTTTTTTTATAGCGGCTCCCCGGTGTCGATTAAACGCCCAATCAAAAAACCAGGGTGAAATGGGCGAACCCCAAATTTTAATTCCTTCAATTTCCGTAAAACTATCATTTAAGTATATGACATTTTCAGGAATGACAGATTGGATTTCCTCCTGCTCCGCCCGCTCAAAAAAGAAATCGTGATTACCAGCAATAAAAATTTTATATTTAAAATCCAGATTAGAATACCATTCCAGGAAGGATTTTACCTCAGTAAGATGTCCCCGGCTGCTTACGTCCCCGGCATGAATCAACATATCCCCTTCCGGCAAAACCAGCTTATTGTGATACCCATGGGTATCTGAAATGAGAACTAATCTCATGGCAAAACAATTTTAATTTTAAAATATTGTTCTTGGAAATATATTTTATCTAAAATTTTACCCCGGATAAAATCCAACCCTTCAGGAGTGACAATCTTGGATGCCGACTTCCCAATGGGTGATCGATGATGACTTTTGATGATTTGATTGAGGTATTTGATATAAAAATAATTACACTACCGCACATGAACCACTTTTTGTCCATAAATAATGCATTCTGACTG
>JAHDCK010000226.1 GCA_020629915.1 Saprospiraceae bacterium | reverse complement strand
ATTATTTTCGGCGGTTAATTATTTAATCTCAATTAATAAAAAACCGCGCTCTGGATTTAGGGTGCGGTTTTTTTTGTTTTAAAATTGGTTAATTTTACAATCAGTTTCTATAAAACAATTCTTAAATGCAAATAGACATCATCACCGTCCTCCCCGAATTACTGGAAAGCCCGTTCCAACATTCCATCCTGAAAAGGGCAGAGGAAAAAGGTTTGCTCAAAGTAAACGTGCACAACCTGCGCCCTTATGGTCTTGGCAAACAGAAGCAAGTGGACGATTATCAGTATGGCGGCGGTGCGGGTATGGTGATGATGATAGAACCGTTGGCTAATTGCATGGAAGATCTGCGGAAAGAAAAAAAATACGATGAAATTATATATTTGACACCGGATGGAGAGCGACTGAATCAATCCATTGCTAATGAATTATCTTTATATGAAAATTTGATATTTATCTGCGGGCATTACAAAGGAATTGATGAGCGGCTTCGGGAACATTTTGTCACCCGTGAAATTTCGATTGGTGATTTTGTATTGTCTGGTGGCGAATTGGCGGCGGCGGTTTTGGTGGATGCTATCGGGCGATTATTGCCGGGCGTGCTGGGCGATGAAACTTCTGCCTTGACGGATTCCTTTCAGGATGACTTGCTGGCTCCCCCTGTTTATACCCGCCCGGCGGATTACAACGGTTGGAAGGTTCCGGACGTTTTGCTTTCTGGTCATGCCGCTAAAATTGATGCCTGGCGTTATGAGCAATCTTTGGAACGCACACGCAAACGCCGCCCGGATTTATTGAAAGAATAATGAATTATTTTATACGAAATGAATAATTTTATAAAGCCCATCCGGGAATATTTGCTGTCCTTTGCTCCATTGCCGGAAGCCTATTTTTCTGAATTGGAAAAAGAAATAAAGGAAAAACATATAGAAGATGGCCATTATTTTTCAAAGGAAGGAATGATACCACGGGAAGTTGGTTTTTTGTTGTCGGGAGTTTTACGGATTTATAATTTGGATGAAAAAGGGCAGGAGTGGAATAAGGCATTTTTGCAGTCTCCGGATATTGTATTAGGAAATATCGAATACGATAAAAGGGCTGTGACAAATATTCAGGCATTGACAGATTGTAACATAATATATGTTTCAATGTCATTTTTTAAAAATTCTCTTAGAAAATATCCGGAGATGGCACGGGTAGAACAAGCACTGCTTGGAAACCTGATGTCCAGGAAATCGGATCGGGAAATGGATTTACTTTCGCTCTCTGCTAAGGAGCGATTTTTGAAATTTAAAGAAAAATCTCCGGAGCTGCTTGATAAGATTTCCCAATATCACATCGCGAGTTATCTCGGAATTACGCCAACCCAATTATCCAGAATAAAAGGTGCGCTAGATTAACAAATGTAAATGACAACGGCTTGGAATTTTTTTAAATTGCAGGAAAAAAAACGATATGGATACATTTATTTATGATTTGAGCAAGCGCATTTTGACAATAAATATGCTGCGGTATTTTTTGATCGCAGGTCCTGCCTTTTTGATTTTTTACGTATTATTTAAAAATTATTTTAAGGAAGTAAAAATTCAGGATCGTTTTCCAAAAAATAGCGATTACCTTCGAGAAATTATTTATTCTATAATTACTATTTTTATATTCGTAGGCATTGCATTGATCGTTTTTGCTTCACCTCTGAGTGCTTATCACTTGAAATATGATCATATATCAGATTTTGGCTGGGGTTATTGGTGCTTGAGTATTGGCCTGATGATCATGTTGCACGACACCTATTTTTACTGGACACATCGAGCGATGCACCACCCGAAATTGTTTAAATATTTTCATCTCGTCCACCACAAATCGGTCAACCCTTCTCCCTGGGCGGCGTATGCTTTTCATCCGTTGGAAGGGGTAGTAGAAGCGGGCATTATTTTTCCGATTGCTTTCCTGATTCCCTTTCATCCGACAGCATTGATGGTTTTTTTGTTGTTCATGATGATGTATAACGTATATGGACATCTCGGATATGAGATTTTACCAAAGAACTTTCATCGGCATTTTATTGGTCGCTGGCTAAACACTTCGGTTAATCATAACCAGCACCACAAACATTTCAATGGAAATTATGGGTTATATTTCTTATTTTGGGACCGCTGGATGGGAACGATTCGCGATGACTATGACCCGGCCTACGAAGCAGTGGATGAGAAGCGGCGCAGAAGAAAGTAAATGGGTTTGTATTGCGTTTCGTTTTATGTGTAAAATATAAATAAATGAAGCGTTTCCCTTTTCCATTGTTGCGTGTAAACCTGACTCCCTTCCGGGAAATGATCGACCTGCGTGCAGTAGCAACGGTGGAATTGCTAGAGAAAAAAATCAACTTGTACAGAGATTGGGAAACGCTGATTGAAGAATTATCCAAACAGTTATATTTAATAATACAAAATGAAAAAGAGCAGGCAATTCAGCAACACTTGCTTCAGTTGCGAAGGAATATTTTTAATAAAAAGAAACTTAATGTAAAAAACCTTCCAGAAGATCTTCAAGAAAGCATCCGGCAATATATTTATTATTATAACGAATTATTTATATTAGAATCTACTATAAGAAATGCTTATGAAAGCGATTTAGAAGATGTCCGAAAAGCATTTAAGCAGAAAATTTCTAATACGATATTTCAAAATGGGTTGTCACTTTCCAGTCACGCGCTCCTTCGGCAATGCGATGCTTTTTTAGAAAAGGCACCAGAAAAATTTAGGAAAAAAGAACGCCAAACCGAGTTGGGTCTGATCCAATATTTCTCAAGAATGGCGACTAAGACTTCTCCATTTGCCGGGTTTACCTCTATTGGTTCCGGGAAGTGGGAAAAAGGCGAAGTTGGGGATTTGTCCTACGAAGGGGATTGGAATATTCAAGTCAAAACCGCCTTGAACAATCAGTTGTTTCGCTACCTAAAAAGATTTTTACTAGGAGATTTAAAATATTTGTCCAAATTAAAAGTAAAACTCAATCCTTCATTGATTGTAGAAGAAAACGAATATGTTTTTCTGTTGAATAATGAAAATAAGGAAGCCTTTCAGCACATACCGCGCAGTCCGGTTTTGGATTGGATGATAGGATTTCTGGAAGGGAAGGAAATAGTTTTTGAGGGATTGGTAGAGGCTTTTTGTGAGGCAGTGGAAGCAGATGAAATGCAAATTAATCAATACGTTTTTCAGTTGTTTGAATATGGATTTCTGGAAGTAGAATGGGGCGCATCTGGAACTGACCCGGAATGGAGTGAGAAATTGTTGACGGCTCTGCCAGATGAAACTATTTTTTTGCCGATAAGAAATTTTATAATAAAATCAGGGGAAGCCCTAAAAACCTTTAAGAATAAAATCTCAAAAGAACGAATAGAAATCCTGAAAGAAATATATAATGATTTTAAAATTTTAATAAAAAGAGAAACTGTAGAAAAGAAAGAAGCGGAAGAAGGATTTAAAAGAGACTTAAAATCAGTAGTGCGATTTTCTCCGGAGCAGATTTTTTATGAAGATTCCGTATTGGAAGGGCAGTTTACATTGAGTAAAAATAAATGGGATAAAGTTTTAAATGTATTAAATGCACTGACTAAAAATTTATCTCCGCTTTTTGAAAAGACGAATGAAGCTCAAAAAATAGAAACCTATTTTAAAACAAAATACCAGCAACCCGTTCGGCTTTCCCTATTAAAATTTTATGAAGATTATTTTAAGTACAAAAAAGAAGCAGAGGAGGAAGCCAAAATAAAAGGGCAGGATTTAAAAAACTGGAAACAACAAATTCAGTCTTGTTTTACAGGAATGGAGAGTAAAAATATTAATATTGATGATATTTTAAAAATAAATTCGGGCAAAGGTTTTTCTGTTGATTCTAAACAACAAATTTTTCGATCTTCTCTTGTTCAACCCTTCCACGAAAATGAAAATCTAAAAGTTGTCCTGCATCATCTCAGTCCAGGATACGGAAGATTATCCGGCCGTTTTTTGTATTTACTGCCGCAGGAAGTCACTCATACTTTTCGGGAATGGAACGAAGGCCTTTCCTCGGAGGAATTTATTTATGCAGAAAATAAAGATGCGTCTTATTTTAATGCGAATATTCATCCAGCCTTGATGCCTCATGAAATCAGCACACCCGGCGGCCATCACGCCCTACCCGAAAATCAAAGACTCAACATTGGGGATATTGCGGTAGAATGGGACGGAGAAAAAGCCCGGTTATTCTATGAAAAAACAAATCAAAAAATATATGTTTTTGATTTGGGTTTGGAATCTTTGAAAAGCCGTTCTCCTTTGTACAATTTACTAACGCAATTCAATCCTGTGCCCAGAGTGGGGGTGGAGCCGTTGCGAGAAGCTTTATATGAAGGACAAAAATTTTCCAAGGAAAAAATAACTGTTCTGCCCAGAATATATGTGGAAAATATAATTTTGATTCAAAGAAAAACCTGGATGATTCCCAGAGGATTATTGCCCTTGAAAGAAAAGACAGATAATGATTTAAGTTATTTTAGTAAAATATATAATTTTATTGTAGCAAATAATTTGCCTAAACAGGTTTTTATTTATGTGCATTCTAAAGATATAAAATCAGGGAATGTGAAGGAGGGAAGAGCCATTGCACTGAAACGAGATGACTACAAACCACAATATATGGATTTTGAAAATCCAATCCTGGTCCGGCTTTTTGGCAAGCTGGTAAAACGAGTCCCGGTAGCTATGAAGATGACAGAAGTATGTCCTTCTGAAAAAAATGGATTATCTTTCCAGTCTGATTATTCCACCAACGAAATTTTATTACAATGGCTGACCTAACTTCTTCTAACTGGTTATCTTTTCACCTGCATTGTGCCCCTGATGCCTGGGACGAATTGCTGGTGAAGGGAGTGATTCCTTTTATTCAAAAAGAAGAAAATATTATGCAATTTTTCTATATTCGATATATGGAGGATGGACCACATATTCGTTTGAGGCTACGGGTAGAGGGCCAGGGCGAAGGCATTCGGGAGAGCATAAAAGAATATTTTTTAAATTATTTTAAAAATAATATTTCAATTCTTGAGAATATAAACCCAATCTGGAAAAACAATAACGCAATATACGAAATACCTTATCAGGCAGAGACGGCTCGCTTTGGGGGAGCTTATGGAATGAAAATATGTGAACAATTTTTTGATGCTTCATCGGTTTTGGCTTTGACAGTTTTGGAAAATGGATTAGGGGAGGCTTACGAACAAAAACTGGGTAAGGCTGTGCAATTTCATATATGTTTTGCACTTTGTGCCGGGCTTGATAATGCGGAGGCTTCTTTGTTTTTTAATTATATATATGAAACATGGGTATCAACAATTGAGGGTTCGTTGGAAGAAGTGAAAGCTTTTGTGGAATTTTTTGAAGCTCAGGCAAGTGAACAAAAAAAGGCGTTGGCGCCATTTATAAAAAACCTGCGTAACGCTATTCAAAATAATTATGAAATCAATCCACCCTTTTTTCAGGATTGGATGTTGGCTTGTCAGGAACTGGATAAAGAGATTAGAGCAATCCAAAAGGAAGGAAAATTAAAGGATTCTTCCTTGCCAATGCCTAGGCCGGAAGGAATGGAGGCTTCTTTGCATCAGCGATTAAACATATATCAGCATTTGCTACATTTATTAAATAACCGTTTGGGAATTGCCAATCGGGATGAGGCATTTTTAGCTTATATTTTAAAAAAGAGTTTTGAGTAAAATAATTTATGAAAAATATTATTTTATTATTTTTGTTTTTGCCACTCATGTATTCCCTGGATGCACAGGTTGTGGATGTGAAGTTTAACCCCCTTAGTCTGGTATTCAAAACCTTTTCGGGTTCTGCGGAGGGATTGGTTCGTAAAAATATTGGAATAGAGTTTAAATATAGATACCAATTTGACGGAATGAGTAATATAGAAGAATTATTCGGGACTTCAGTTGGATTTAAAATTAAAACTAGTGTCTATACCTTGATGGGGAAACGATATTTTAATGAAAATCCTGAATGGAAGGGTATTTATGTAGGAGGCTATGGACAGTACAAGATGAAAAAATATATAGGAGATTTTAGGCTAGGTTATGGTGAAGTAAATCGGCGGTTAGGCTCAATGGGTGCTGTGGCTGGATTTAAATTTGTCTCAAAATTAAACTTCCTCTTTGAGGGAGGAATTGGAGCAGGTTTTCGATTTTATAATGAAATCGAAATTATTCGGGAAGGAGGGCGTGTATATGGATTGGAAGATTACCACTTTGAGTTTCCGGCTTATTTGAGTGTTGGGTTTCGTTTTTGAATTATTTTATATTGAATGAAAAAATATTTTTACATACTAGTTTTATTTGTGTTGAGTTGCAACTATCAAAATGACAAACAAGAAATTGACTTACCCCAAATCCCCTATGATAGTCATGTCCATATTATGAGTCCGCAATTAGTAGAAACATGGAAGGCGGAGGGGATTCCCTTTTCTAAACCCTCATCATTCTATCAAAATATTGATACGATTTATAAGTATGTTAAGGCAGATACTATTGATTTGATTGGTATGGCTTATGTGTATGGAGGCTCGGGGCTTGATAAAAAAGATAAGCTAAATGAATATGAGTTAGTAAAATCTGAAAATGATTTTCTCCACGAGGCCGCAGAAAAATATCCGGGTAAGGTGCGTTCATTTTTTGCTGCAGATCCATTGAAGGAATATGCCCTTCCGGAGTTTCAACGCTGTCATCATCTCTACGATGTAGGTGGATTAAAATTGCATTTTAGTGCTTCGCAGGTTTACCTGACCGTGCCGGAGCACGTTGAGAAAGTGAAACCGATTTTTCAGTTTGCTGCTGAAAAAGAACTGCCTGTTTTGGTTCACTTCGATAACTGGCATCCAAAATTTGGTGAGCCAGATATTCGCATTTTGGTAGATTCCATTTTGGCAGATTGCTCGCCTTTAACGATTCGTATAGCTCACTTTGGAACCTCTGGAGGATTTAGTGAAAAGACCAGAGAAATATTGGATATATTTATACGATTTTTTAATGAAAATAAAATTTCCAAGCGGCATCGCATTTTGTTTGACCTCTCTGCCGTAGCACTTGACAAGGACAGTGAAGGGGTTTCCAAACTATCCGATGAAGATTTTAATATTTTAAGTCAATATATTAAAAAACTGGGAACCGAAAAAATTCTTTTCGGAACGGATTATCCGCTGTATCGTGCAGACGAGTATTATAATATATTAAAAAGTAAACTTGCGTTAAGTGAAACTGAATTACAACAAATTTTAAATAACAGATAAACGAGGTGAGTGATTCTTCTATAAGTTTAAATAAATATATAAGTCAAACGGGGATTTGTTCCCGGCGGGAGGCGGATACCTGGATCGAAAAAGGTCGGGTACGAATCAATGGAGTAGTGGCCCGGAAAGGTAATCGGGTGAGCCAGGGCGACGTAGTGACGATAGATGGAAAACCACTCCGCCAAAAACCCACTCAGGTATATATCGCCCTCCACAAACCTCCGGGCATTACCTGCACCACCGATCAAAAGGATAAAGATAATATAATTGATTTTATAAATTTCCCTCAGCGCATTTTTCCCATTGGTCGATTGGACAAAGCTTCAACGGGTTTGATCTTGTTGACGAATGATGGGGATATTGTAAATGAAATTCTAAGAGAAGAAAATGAACACGAAAAGGAATACATCGTCAAAGTGGATAAACCCGTCACTCAAAAATTCCTGGAAAAAATGAGCAAGGGCGTTCCCGTATTAGGGACGATGACCAAGCCCTGCAAGACAGAAAAAATTGGAAAATTTATATTTAAAATAACTTTAACGCAAGGGTTGAATCGCCAAATTCGACGGATGTGTACCTTTTTTAATTATAACGTCATTACATTGAAACGTATAAGAATTATGCATATAAAATTAGGGAATCTGAAGCAGGGCGAATGGCGGTATTTGACAGAG
>JAHDCK010000225.1 GCA_020629915.1 Saprospiraceae bacterium | reverse complement strand
ATATTTTCACTGGCATTGCGGTTGTTTGGGCTAGCTACCAGATCTTTTATTCCATCATTATCCATATCCAGGAAAAAGGCAGCCGGGAAAAGAGGAATATTGGCCGTTACATCATTGCTTGGGAAAAACGCATCCTGCTGAATAATATGAGCAAAGGTCGCATCTCCGCCATTTGTAATCATATTTAAATAATTAAATGCCAGGTCGCCGATGATGGCATCCATATCATCGTCATTATCCATATCAATAATAAGCGTGGTAGAACCAGCATGGCGAATTTCAGCTTCATCCCCGGTAAAACCACCTGCACAGGAATCTACATCCGGACTTAAATCCATAAAAGGTGTAATTCCCGTTTCGTGGACATTTCCCCAGCAGGATTCTTCTTTTACAAAATTCAAACCACAGCCGTTGCCCATTTCAGCAGATGTATTTTTATAATATTCAATATATCCACCTCCAATAGCAAAGGTTAAAATATCCAAATCTCCATCGCCGTCCATATCTTCTATCCCGGGAATATCTATATTACTCACATATAAATTAGTATCTCCACTTCCACCAGGAAAATACAGAATTTCTGGAAAAGGCAATCCCGGGGAGAGCGTGAGTTGGTTAAAGGCGATTTCATTATCGCTGTTATAAAAACCTTCAAAAACAGAAATGCCATCAATTCCCGGTGTTATGGGATAGCACATGATGTCCTGAATACCATCACAATTAAAATCTTTGAGCAAGGCCCAGTGGCGAAGCTTTGGAAAGTTATCAACATACTCGGGTGCATAAATAAAATCCGTTTCCTCAGGTGTCCCCTGATTGAGAAAAGGAACAACGACATCACCTGTTCGATCAAAAAGAAATAAATCCAGCACGCCATCATTATCCAAATCCACTTCCGAAAACTGCCCGTTGTTAACGCCTCCGGCAAGACCGTTTTTTAAGGTAATTCCATCCACGATAAAATCCACATCCATCAACTGGACATTCTGAGCGATTATTTTATTTAAAATAAAAATATTTAAAATAATAAAATTGAAAAGAAAAATGCGATTCATATTCAAAGGATTGTTAATTTTAGCCAAACAAATTGAAAAGCAAAAGCATGAAACATCACAAATGCCTTAATTTTTATATCCTGCTTCTTAGTCTCCTGTTTAGTTCTGCTTTACAGGCGCAAGATACCACGAATTTAGCAGTTGACACCTCCAAATTAACGACAATTCCAACAAATCCCACCCCTTCACCAGAGCAAACCTTTCACCTGATTGACTACGACGTCACCCATAAGACAATTGACGGGCAAGGAACGCTTGTTTTTACCCATAACAACATAAACGGCAAGGGAACCATCAACCTAAGCAGCCAACCTGTAACCCTGGATTTTAAAAACGGAACGGCTCATCATCCCTTTGAAGTGGATGAAAAAGGCCAACTCATTTTGTTTGATAATGGGGAAAATAATTACGATGCTTACCGCCTGATGCACTTCTCGAAAAACCGGGATGGAAGTACCAGAAATAAATCCATCCCGCTTTGGATGTCTATTTTGCCTCCGCTGATTGCAATTTTGCTGGCTCTGATTTTCAGAGAAGTAATCATCTCGCTTTTCCTAGGCGTTTGGACAGGTGCTTTTTTGGCGGGTGGAATGCGATTCGATTCCCTGTACTACTGGATTATGAGTTTCTTTGAAGTCATTCAAAAATATATCGTAGGTGCGCTAACGGATTCCGGGCATGTGGCCGTGATTGTTTTCTCTCTGCTCATTGGCGGCATGGTCGCCGTGATTTCGAGGAATGGCGGAATGGCTGGCGTGGTTCAGTCCTTATCCAAGTATGCTACGAATGCCACCAGCACCCAATTTATTACCTGGCTTTTGGGGCTGGCGATATTCTTTGACGATTACGCCAATACCTTGATTGTAGGTAAAACGATGCGCTCCGTTACAGATAAGTTTAGAATTTCAAGGGAGAAACTGGCCTACATCGTGGATAGCACCGCTGCGCCGGTGTCGGCTGTTGCGTTTATCACAACATGGATTGGTGCGGAGTTGGGTTATATCGAAACGGGCATAAAGGGACTGGAAGGATTTGATAATGATTTAAGTGTTTATTCTATATTTATAAGTTCATTAAAATATTCATTCTACCCTATTCTAACCTTATTATTTATATTAATAATCATTTTTACTAAAAAAGACTACGGAGCGATGTACCACGCCGAAAAGCGATCCCGACTGACCGGACATGTTTCCAGAAGAACGACGGATTTGGTTATGCCGGAAGGCCCGGAGGAAATCGACGAGCTGCACCCGGTTGAAGGCGCACCGCTAAGATGGTTTAATGCGTTCATCCCGATTGCTGCGGTTATCCTTGTGACGATGTTTGGGTTATTCAGTACGGGGATGGACGGTGCCTATGGTTCCATGATGGAAAAAGACGGAACGGTTTTATCTCACGTGGCCAATTCTACTACCGGAACGGCTCCGACTTTCACCGCTCCGCTCACACAATCCTGGTCAGAAACCTGGGGAAAATTATCTTCTTTCCTTCCACAAGAGCAACAGGGATTTTTTAGCAAAATGGGTTACCTCGTCGGGAAATCAGATTCCTACGCCGCCTTGTTGTGGGCATCGCTTTCTGGTTTGATATTAGCGATTTTATTATCTATGTCTCAACGAATTATGAATATCAATGATTCAGTTGAAACGATGTTCGGCGGATTTAAAGCGATGCTTCCGGCTTTAGTTATTTTAGCATTGGCCTGGTCATTGGCTAGTGTAACAGACGAATTATTTACGGCTGACTTCCTGACTTCTACTTTGCAAAACAGCATCAGCCCATATATGGTGCCGATAATTATATTTATTTTAGCTGCATTAATTGCCTTCTCCACCGGATCGAGTTGGAGCACGATGGCAATTCTCTACCCCATCGCGATTCCCACGACCTGGGCGATTTGTATGGCGTCCAATTTGGATACCGCTCATTCTATGGAAATATTATTTAATGTCATATCTATTGTTTTGGCGGCCTCTGTTCTGGGCGATCACTGCTCCCCGATTTCGGATACGACGATATTGAGTTCGCTGGCATCGGACTGTAATCATATTGACCACGTTCGTACTCAGTTGCCTTATGCTTTGACAGTGGGTGCAGTGAGTCTGGTTTGTGGTGGATTGTCCACTGCGCTGGGTGGCGGCTGGCTGGTTTCGCTTGGGTTGATTGTGGTGTCTTTGATTATTTTATATGCGATTGTTTCCTCTTTGGGTAAACAGGTGGAAGAAAAGGAAGGGATTGATTTTGATTAGAAGAATTGTTTTTTCTACTGCGACCGCTCTGCGGTCGTAAACCTTTTTGAACATTTTTTCGGGCTAACGTACTGCGATTGCTCTGCGGTCGTAAACCTTTTTGAACATTTTTTTTGGCTAACGTACTGCGATTGCTCTGCGGTCGTAAAGCCAACGACCCCAGAGGGGTCGCAGTACGTTAGACAAATACGTTCAAAATAATCCAACGACCGCAGAGCGGTCGCAGTATTAATGATTAATATGAATTTAGCAAAAGCATTTTTTTATAAATATAACATTTTAAATTTTAAGGCAATTTTTCCAAGCTCCGAAAAGTGGTCCTACTTTTCGGAGTTTGCGCATTGGCAACAGACCTTTGGGCCTGCTGCCGAGTATAATGATTTCTACAATTCCTCCCCGGATTATCACCAACGCTACAATTTGTATGATTTTATTTTTAATAATGAAAATTTAGATAAGGAATTTGATTATTTAGAATTTGGTGTAGCTGCCGGAGATGCCATGAAATGGTGGAGCGAAAAAAATCAACATCCAGAAACCCAATTTTTTGGATTTGATACATTTACAGGATTGCCAGAGCAATGGCTGGACAAGGAAAAAACGACATTTTCTCAGGAAGGCATTCCACCAGACTGGGGTGATAGACGTTGCACTTTTTATCCCGGACTTTTTCAGGACACTTTGTCCGGTTTTTTAAAAAATTATCATTCTACAAATCGCAAAATTATACATTTAGATGCAGACTTATATAGTTCTACAAAATATGTTCTGGAAGAAATCCGACCTTTTTTAAAACGAGGAGATTTAATTATATTTGATGAGTTTCACGTATTGCTGCATGAATTTAAAGCCTGGATAGATTTTGTGAAAAAATATTCGATACAATACAATTTATTAGGAGCGATTAATAATTACATGCAGATTTGTATTATAATAAAATGACTTTTACCAGAATCTGATGATATGAAAGTTCTCTCCGCAGCCCAAATCCGCGAATGGGATGCTTACACCATTCACCAGGAACCTATTTCATCCATTGATTTAATGGAGCGGGCTTCTCTTGTGTTTACAGAATGGTTTATGGAAAAATTCCGAGCGCAAAGACCTGTAAAAATCATTTGTGGCCCGGGGAATAATGGCGGAGATGGGTTGGCAGTTGCTCGTTTGCTGGAGATGCAACATTACGAAGTAGAAGTATATGTTTTTCTTTTTTCTAAAAATACATCACAAGATTTTAATATAAATTTAAAACGCTTACCTAGGCACGGGACGGTATCCGTTCGATATATTACCGAAGATCAGTTTTATGAATTTCAGGAAGGCGATATTATTATTGATGCGCTTTTGGGTTCTGGTCTGACTCGTCCGGTGGAAGGTTTTCTGGCTAACTACATTGAATTTTTAAATGAGCAACCAAGCACCAAAGTTTCTATTGACATTCCTTCTGGTTTGTTTGCGGATCAAGCTTCCGAGGGAATCATTTTTCGGGCAGATTATACCTTGACTTTTGAATTGCCGAAGCTCGCTTTTTTCTTTCCTGAAAATCATCCATATATAGGCAATTGGGAATTTCGTTCCATCCAATTACATCCTGATTTTTATTATAAAACAAATTCTAACAATTTTTACATAGACAATAATTTTATAAAAAATATTTATAAAACAAAAAATAAATTCGATCACAAAGGAACGAATGGTCATGCCCTGATGATCGGTGGACAGTACGGATCAATTGGAGCTATTTTGATGGCCACTCAGGCAGCAATCCGAGCGGGCGCTGGACTATGCACTACCCATGCGCCCGGCTGCGCTAATCACATTTTGCAAACCGCTTGCCCGGAGGCGATGTTCATTGCTGATGAGAATGAAAATAATATTTCTAATATAAATTTTAATTTAAATACAAAAAAATACACAGCAATAGGGATAGGTTGTGGCATGGGCATGAAAGAATCCTCTGCAATTTTTCTAAAACAACTCCTAAAAACGCAACCAGAAAATTTAGTAGTTGATGCAGATGGGCTAAATATTTTAGCTGCTAACCCTGCCATGCTCAATGACCTGCCGGCGAATACTATTTTGACGCCACATCCAAAGGAATTTGAACGGCTTTTTGGCCCAGCAAAAAATTCTTTTGACCGCCTCGTTCTCCTAAAAGAAAAAGCTAAACATTATAATATTATAATTATATTAAAAGGTGCCCATACGTGTATTGCCACCCCGGATGGCAACGCCTATTTCAATTCGACTGGAAATCCCGGAATGGCTACGGGCGGTTCAGGAGATGTACTCACCGGAATCATTACCGGACTTTTAGCCCAAAAATATTCCGCTGTGGAAAGTGCAATTTTGGGTGTATATTTGCATGGACTTTCGGGCGACCTCGCTCTGGAATCCGAAAGTTATGAATCTTTAAAAGCCAGCGACCTAATCCACTATCTTGGAAAAGCATTTAAAACATTAATATTTTAATTATGGAAAAAAGAAAAATTGTTGTTTTAACAGGTGCGGGAATCAGTGCAGAGAGTGGAATCAAAACCTTTAGAGATTCCAACGGCCTTTGGGAAAATCACGATGTCATGGAAGTTGCTTCGCCGGAAGGATGGCGAAAAAACCGGGAACTTGTACTGGAATTTTACAATCAGCGCCGCAAGCAATTACACGAAGTAGAACCCAATGCAGGGCATAAAGCTCTGGTGGACTTGGAAGAAAAATACGATGTTCATATTGTTACTCAAAATATAGATGATTTGCATGAGCGAGCCGGAAGCAGTCAAATTGTTCATCTTCACGGTGAGCTTTTCAAGGCGCGAAGTACAGTTGACCCCAACCTTGTATATGACTGGAAAAAAGATATAACTTCGGACAATAAGTGTGAAAAAGGATCACAATTGCGGCCTCATATTGTTTGGTTTGGAGAAGCGGTTCCTTTGATAGAAACTGCCGCCGTTTTGGTGAGACAAGCGGATATTATTATAATTGTGGGGAGTTCGATGCAAGTTTATCCGGCAGCTGGGCTGGTTGGCTTGTCTCTTCCCGGCGCACATATTTATTATGTAGATCCAAAGCCTGCGACTAATTATGAGTTGGAGCAAGCTAATAATGTAACTATCATTGCAGAAAAGGGATCGATTGGTATTCCGGCTCTGGTGAAGCAATTATTAGAGGCAGATTAATATGTTTTCTAATTGGATAAAACTTCGAAATAAATATAACCTATTAATATATTAAATACAAAAAACACATCCCAAGAATCCAACCTATTGTCATGTAAAGTATTTTTATAATTAAATTATTTATTTAAAAATGGATTTTCAGGAAAAACTGGATGGTCTAATCCAAAATGTAATCGAGTATTCTCCAAAAATAGTTGGAGCTATTTTGATGTTGTTAATTGGTCTTTGGATCATCAACAATCTCGTAAAAATTGCCGAAAAGGCGATGGCAAAATCGAATGTATCTGAAGATATTCGACCCTTTCTCGTTTCCCTAATTGGTGTGGGACTAAAAGTATTATTGTTATTTGCTGTAGCCGAAATGGTCGGATTAGAAACCACTTCTTTCGTTGCTGTTTTAGCAGCTGCCGGATTTGCCGTCGGGATGGCTTTGCAGGGCAGTTTGGGCAACTTTGCGGCTGGCGTCATGATTTTAATTTTTAAACCCTACCGTGTAGGCGATGTGGTGGAGATACAAGATCAGATGGGACACGTAAAAGAAATTCAAATATTTAATACCATTGTTGTAAATTTTGACAATACGACTTCTGTTATTCCCAATTCGATGGCTATCGGCGATATAGTTCGGAACTTATCTACCGAAAAAGTCATGCGGGTGGACATGGAAGTGTATATGCCTTACTCGGAAAGTTTTGATAAAGTAAAAGTAATCATTGACGAAGCCTTGATCAATACGCCCGGCGTTTTAAATGATCCCAAACCCGTGGTGGGCATCAATAATTTTGATAGTCACTATATTGTATTAGCGATTTGGCCTTATTGTAAAACGGAAGATTACTGGGATGTTTATTTTAAAGCCAAGGAGAATGTAAAGGCTGCCCTGGGAGCTAACGGCATAAAAATGGCTTATTCTGAAGGCGTTGAAATGGGAGACATTGGAAAATAAATTATTTTATATTATAACATGAATAAAACAAAAAATCCCTGGAAGACACATTCTATAAAAGAAATATATGATAATCCCTGGATTAAAGTCACCCATCGGGAAGTAACTACGCCGGGAGATACGCCGGGGATTTATGGATTAGTACATTTCAAAAATTTTGCCATTGGAATCATTCCACTGGACAAGGATTACAATACCTGGCTGGTTGGTCAGTATCGCTATACGGTGGAAGAATACAGTTGGGAAATTCCCGAAGGAGGTGGACCGCTGGATGGCAATCCGCTTGATTCTGCTAAGCGGGAACTCAAGGAGGAAACCGGACTAACGGCTGATAAATGGACTAAAATCCAAACCCTGCATACTTCTAATTCTGTAACAGATGAGCTGGGATTTGTATATATTGCCCAGGAACTAGAGATGGGGGAAGCCGAGCCAGAGGAAACCGAAGATTTGAAATTGAAAAAGCTACCCTTCCAGGAAGTATTTAATATGGCCGTGCGCGGGGAAATTACTGACGCTCTCGCACTCACCGGAATTTTTAAGACACAGTATCTTATAGAAAGAGATTTAATATAAAAAAAGCCGGTAG
>JAHDCK010000224.1 GCA_020629915.1 Saprospiraceae bacterium | reverse complement strand
TGCAAATAATACACCGTTTACAATGACGACAATATATTTTTTTGTTGAATAGGGTTCTTTTTGTAGAATACTAACAGCAGTAAAAATAGCACTCAGCAAAATGAGACCCATAGAAGAATAGACAAGAAAGTAATTTATTGGCCGGGTTAACTCAGGAGAAATTTTCCCGATTTTATATAATTGAATTATTATATATGAAATCATAACAAGCAAAATTCCTGTAGCCAAAAGGAAGAAGGCCAGGTTGGCATGATTGGTGATTTTGTTTGGGGAATTCACTTTTGTTTTTGTTTAATGTGTAGCAAAAAGATCCAGCACAATAAATGAAACCATTCCCAGGGAAACCATAAAAAACAGGGAGTGCCCAATCAGGACAATTATTTTTTTAGCGGAGTTCGGCTCATTTTTTCTAAAACTATTGATAACATGGAACACACCCATCACAGAAAATAAAACTAAAGCAAGTGGAAGGATCATAAACAGGGCGCCAAAACCACCAGGAGAAATGTTGAAAGTAATTATACATAAAAATATCAATAAAACTCCTATGTTTAAAATCAAATACCAGAAAGCTTTTCTCGTATGGGCTGCATTTGGATTGTCAGGACTCATTTTAAGTATATTTTAAATTCAAAAATAATAAAATAAGTCTAAATTAAAAATTTTAATTATATAATAAAACATACCCATTCAGTGAAGCTGCTACGATCAACCACAAAAAATAAGGTAAAACCAGCCAGCCCCAGGCACCCGTTTTTCTAATTCCGTCCCGCATAAACCAACCGACTAAAAACCATAAGACTGTAATAACCACCAATCCCGTCACCACCATTTGCCAGTTAAAAAACACCGGATTCCAAAGAACATTTAAAATCCATTGCAGGGCAAATAATCCATAAAAATTTCTTTTCTCCGCATCCGTCAGCATACCGAAATACTGCGCCAGAAAAACAGAAAAGCAAATCATAATCGTCGTCCAGGCCGCTCCAAAAACCCAACCCGGCGGCGTCCAGGGCGCTTTGTTGAGAGATTGATACCAGTCGTTGTCCGGGATGGAACCGGTGAAGTAACTGCCCAGTGCTAATGCAGCGGCATTGATGATGAGGAAGAGGATTAAGCGGAGGATCATTGGTTTGTTTTTATATAATTAAAAAATATTTTGACTAGAACGTTTCATTCAAAGATAAACAAACTACTAGTCGGATTGTTATAACAACCATGAAAAATTATCTCATAGCAGGAGCTTCTTCCGGCATAGGAAGAGCTACCGCACAACAATTAGCCAGGGAAGGAAATCGCGTTTGGGCCACTTATCATCAAAACAAAATGCCGGACGAAAATAATCTGACTTACTTACCCCTGAATGTCCTGGAGGATACTTTTTCTCTGGATACATTGCCGGATGTTCTGGATGGATTAGTCTATTGTCCGGGAAGTATTAACCTTAAACCTTTTGCCCGGATTTCTGCGGATGCTTTTCGGGAAGATTACGACTTGCAAGTGGTGGGAGCGGTGAAAATCATCCAGGCTATCTTGCCTAAACTGAAAAAAAGTGAACAGGCGAGTATCGTTTTATTTTCAACGGTTGCGGTACAATCCGGTTTCAATTTTCACTCGCTGGTCTCTGCTTCTAAAGGCGCATTGGAAGGATTGACTCGTTCTTTGGCCGCAGAGTTTGCCCCTAAAATTCGGGTGAACGCTATCGCTCCCTCGCTGACGGATACGCCTTTGGCTAGCAAATTATTAAGTACCGAGGCCAAGATAGAAGCCAACGCCCAGCGGCATCCACTCAAGCGAATTGGTTCGCCACAGGATATGGCTCAGGCAACAAATTTTTTATTATCTGAAAAATCTTCATGGATATCCGGGCAGGTATTGGGTGTGGACGGAGGTATGTCTGTTTTAAAAATATAATCTGTGAGACGACCCTGGAATATTATTAATCCTCCGGTGTATAGTTTGGTGACACAGGCAGATGGAAAAACAAATATGAATATTTGTACCTATGTTACGCCTGTTAGTATGAAACCCAAGATGTACCTCATCGGATTATATCATAATACAAAAACGCTGGAAAATATAAAAAATAGTAATATAGCTATTTTACAGTTGTTGAGCCAATCTCAAATAAGTTTGATTCGGGCACTGGGAAAGAAGTCGGGATTTAAATATGATAAAGAAAATTATTTGAGGAAGCGGGACTGGCTGGATGAATGGCAGGGTTTTTCTGTTCTAAAAAATACATCGGCTTATCTGTTATTGGAAAAAACAGGTTGCAAGTCAATTGGAGGCGATCATGATTTGTATTGGTTTGAAGTAAAAAAATACCGGACTAACTCCGAGGATGAAGTGCTTTATTTTCAGGATTTGGTTGATGCAAAAATTATATTATAAAAATGACGGAAAGAGAATTAGATAGAATCATTGAAATGGCATGGGAGGATCGAACGCCTTTTGATGCGATAAAAGCGCAGTTTGCTGTGCCGGAAAAAGAAGTGATAAAAATCATGCGGCGCCATTTAAAACCTTCCAGTTTCAGGTTGTGGCGGAAGCGGGTCAACAGCGGAGTAAGCCAGAAACATTTGAAAAAACGCGATCCTGAAATTAATCGCTTTAAGTGTTCCCGTCAACGTACAATTTCTAATAATAAAATTTCCAAGCGGTAGTGTTTGAAACTGATTTTGAAAGTATATTAAAAAAAGTACAGCAAGTTCGGCCTGTAAAATATGGAAAAACCAGAAATTTTATTGATGGAGCCGTTACGCGTTTATCTCCTTATATTTCACGTGGAGTTATATCAACAAAATATGTTTATGAGCAAACGCTAAAACGGGGTTTTAAGCCCTGGCAAATTGAAAAGTTTATTCAGGAATTGGCCTGGCGGGATTACTGGCAGCAGGTTTGGATAGAAAAAGGTTCTGAGATAAATACTGATTTGCGACATGCCCAACAAGACGTCACTCATTATCAAATCCCAAAAGCAATTCTGGAGGCCCAAACAGGCATAGAGGCTATAGATGAGGCTATCAAAATATTTTATAAAACGGGATATATTCACAATCATATTCGGATGTATATTGCATCGCTGGCTTGTAATATGGGTAAAAGCTACTGGAAACTTCCTGCACAGTGGATGTATTTCCACTTGCTGGATGCAGACTGGGCAAGCAATGCACTGAGTTGGCAATGGGTAGCTGGAGCAAACAGCAATAAAAAATACGTTGCTAATCAAAAAAACATTAATAAATTTTGTTATACAAATCAATGTGATACATTTCTGGATGTTGAATATGAGGCCTTTGAAAACTGGCAAGTGCCAACGATACTTCAGGAAACGATTAGCCCTCAGCTGCAAACAAATCTTCCTGAAACAAAGCCATTAAAAGTGAACACAGATTGGCCTGTTATCCTATATAATTTTTATAATTTGGATCCAAACTGGAAGAAAAGTATTAAAGCAAATCGTATATTAATATTAGAGCCAAAACATTTTGCCCAATATCCCGTCAGTAAAAAGACTCTGGAATTTGTATTGGCTTTAGCAGAAAACATTCCTGAGATTCAAGTCTATTCTGGTTCCTTTGAGGATTTGGTGAAAATTTATAATATAGAAAATATATATTATAAAGAACATCCTTTAAGTCGTCATTATAAAGGAATTGAAGAACCAAGGAGTTGGATGTTTCCGGTTAGTGGATACTACCGTTCCTTTTTTGCCTATTGGAAACGCTGTAAAAAATATTTGCCAAAATGATAAAACAGCAGTGTAATATGGTTTGGTTGAAACGCGATTTGCGCTTGCAGGATCACGCCCCACTTCGGGAAGCGGAAAGTAAAGATATTCCTTATTTTATTATGTATATTTTTGAGCCGGATGTGATAAGTTATCCGGATACCTCTATCCGTCATTTGCAGTTTGTGTATCACTCCATTTTGAAGATGAATGAAGTCCTCGCAGCTTATGGACGGGAGGTTAATATTTTTTATGGAAAGGCAACAGATGTTTTTAGGTTTTTAATTAATAATTATAATATAAAAAATATATTCTCCCATAGAGAAAGTGGGATACAACTGACCTGGGAACGGGATAAAAAAATCAAAAAAATTCTGGATCAAAATGACATCCCCTGGACGGAGTATCAAAGGGATGGAGTTCTGCGTGGTATCCGAAACAGAAAGGGGTGGTTGAAGCAGTGGCAAACCTATATGAATACACCAGTAATAAAAAATGACTTTTCCGTTGCTACCCATGCCCAGCTGGTTCATTCATTTGATATTCCAGAAGAATTTATACAAAAATTAACAACATATTCTCTGAGGTTTCAACCGCCCGGCAGTCAAAATGGATGGCGTTACTTACACTCTTTTTTGGAAAGTCGAGGACAAAATTATACTAAACATATATCAAAACCAACGAAAAGTCGATTTTCTTGTGCGAGAATATCGCCCTATCTCGCTTGGGGAAATTTGAGCATACGACAGGTCTATCAGTTTGTCAAAACACATAAGAATTTTACTAAATATAAACGCCCCTATTCCGGGATGCTTGAACGTCTGGAATGGCATTGTCATTTTATTCAAAAATTTGAAGTAGCATGTGCGTATGAAACCCATTGTATCAATAAAGGATATGAGCTTTTGTCTTATGATAAAAATATTGATTATATCAGGGCTTGGGAAGGAGGATTTACGGGGTTTCCTCTGGTGGATGCTTGCATGCGATGTGTTCGGCAAACAGGTTGGATAAATTTTCGGATGCGAGCTATGCTTGTTTCTTTTTTTTGTCATCAGTTGGATCAGGATTGGCGTTGGGGGGTGTATTTTCTGGCAAGGCAGTTTTTGGATTATGAGCCGGGGATTCATTATCCGCAGTTTCAAATGCAGGCAGGTACAACAGGAATCAATACCATTCGAATGTATAATCCGGTCAAGCAGTCAAAGGATCATGATCCGGATGGAGATTTTATAAGAAAATGGGTGCCAGAGCTACAACGTTTTCCTGTAGAACATATCCATGAACCGTGGAAGATGACTACAATGGAGCAACAATTTGCAGGGGTGAAAATCGGACGGGATTATCCGGAACCAATTATCAATTTAGAAAGTGCTGCACGTCGAGCCAGGGAAAAAATTTGGGGGCATCGACGGAATGAGTTGGTACGAAAAGAAAGACAACGCATTTTATCTATTCATGTTAAAAAGGAAAAAAGATAATATGATTTTAAATGAAAAGGATATTCAGGCACTCGATCGAATCAAAAGATTAAATATAATAAATTCTGTTTCAGGAATTAAGCCAGGGAATTTGATTGGCACGATTTCCAACTCCGGGCAGACGAATCTGGCTGTTTTTAGTTCGGTGATTCACCTGGGGAGTAATCCTGCTTTGCTTGGGTTTATCATGCGGCCATTGCCGGATGTACGTCGCCATACTTATGAAAATATATTGGAGAATAATTGCTATACAATTAATCATATACATATAAATGATGTACAAAAAGCGCATTATACTTCTGTCAAGTTTGATAAAAACATATCTGAATTTGATGCTTGTAATTTTTCAGAAGAATATATAGAAGACTTCCCGGCTCCTTTTGTCAAAGCATCCCCCTTGAAAATCGGGATGCAGTTTGTAGAAGAAATTCCGATTAAAGCCAATGGAACAATTATGATGATTGGTAAAATTAAGCATATTATTTTTCCTGATGGAATATTGTCGGAAGAAGGTTATCTGGATTTGCAGCAGTTGGGTAGTGCGGGAATTTCAGGATTGAATACGTACTATGCTGTAAAAAAACTCGCGAGTTTTCCTTATGCCCGGTTGCATGAACTTCCTGATTTTAATTCTCCTTTAGAATGAAAAAGCAACACCTCCCGGAAAAAATTTGCGTGACTTGTGGCCGGCCTTTTTCCTGGCGGAAAAAGTGGGCGAAGGTTTGGGCAGAGGTAAAATATTGCAGTGAGCGTTGTCGAAGGAGTAAAGTTTCAAAGAAAAATGATCAATAAAATAAATATTATTTTTCCTCATCAGTTGTTTGAGAAAAGCCCACTTTTAGAAAATGACTATCCAGTCTATTTACTAGAAGAATATTTGTTTTTTAATCAATATAATTTTCATCAGCAGAAACTTGCTTTTCATCGGGCAACCATGAAACGCTATGAATCTTTTTTGAAAGAGAAAGGAAAAACTATTGTTTACATCAATGCTCAGGAAGAAATCTCGGATATTCAGAAATTTATTCCATACATAAAGCAGAAAGGAATTGATGAAATTCATTTTATTGATCCAACGGATAACTGGCTGGAGAAACGATTGCAAAACGAAGCAAAAGGTCATAAAATAATTATAAAAGAATATGAATCTCCACTATTTTTAAATGCCAAATCTGATCTTCAGGATTTTTTCAGACCTGAAAAAAAGAAATATTTTCAAACTAAATTTTATATAGAGCAAAGGAAAAAACGCAATATTCTTCTTGAAACCAATCAAAAACCTCTAGGAGGAAAATGGAGCTTCGATGCAGAAAATCGAAAAAAATATCCCCGGAAAAAAATGCCTCCTCCCGTACACTTTCCCCAAGGGGATGATTATTTTGAGGAAGCTAAAAAATATGTAATTAAAAATTATAAAAATAATATAGGTGTAATAAATGAGCCATTATACCCAACCAGTTTTGAAGAATCGAAAAAGTGGTTGCATCAATTTCTTGAAAATCGCTTTGCTGAATTTGGGACTTATGAGGACGCCATCGTTGCTGAATATTCTATCCTAAATCACAGCGTTCTCACTCCTATGCTGAATGTCGGACTTATTTCGCCCGGGCAAATTATAGATATGACTTTATGTTATGCGAAAGATAATAATATTCCAGTCAATTCCCTGGAAGGATTTATTAGACAAATCATTGGATGGCGCGAATTTATCCGAGGCGTTTATCAATGGAGTGGAACCCGTGAACGCACTAAAAACTTTTGGCAATTCAATCGCAAGATCCCAGCCTCTTTTTACGATGGAACAACAGGAATTTATCCAATAGACATCACCATAAAAAAAATATTAAAAACAGGCTATTGTCATCACATCGAACGACTCATGGTCTTGGGGAACTTTATGATACTCTGTGAATTTGATCCCGATGAAGTGTACCGATGGTTTATGGAGTTGTTTATTGATGCCTACGATTGGGTAATGGTTCCGAATGTCTATGGAATGAGTCAATATGCAGATGGGGGATTGATGTCAACCAAACCATATATTAGTGGAAGTAATTATTTGAAAAAAATGAGTAATTATCCGAAAGGGGAATGGATGGAAATTTGGGATGCTCTCTTTTGGCGATTCATGCACGTCCATCGCGATTTCTTTTTAAAGAATCCACGTCTTGGAATGCTTGTTCGTAACTTTGACAAGCAGCCTTCCAAAAAACAAAATAACTATCTCAAAAAAGCCAACCAATTTCTGAGCAGATTATAACAAAGTTAAAATTCTGTATTATCTTCGATAAAAAACAAATGGTGTTTTTTAAAATAATGTTATATATACTTTTCCCAATTTATGGATTGATTCATCTATTTTATATGGGGAAGTTTATGTATAATTTTTGGAGTGGAATTTATGTAGAGGGAGATTCGGCCCTTTCAAAAAAAGAGGTGAAAGTTTGGAAAATGTCGGGATATATTTTTCTGATTGCCTGTTTGTTTTGTATCCTTGGAATGTTTCTTTCACCATTCATTGAACCATTGATAAAGTTTTTGTAAAATATGAATTTTGAATATATCGAAAAATCCAAATCCCTGCAAAAGCAGATTTCGAATTTTATGGAACAACATATCTTTCCCCTTGAAAAATCCTTTCATGAGTTTACCGAAAAAAATCCCTGGCAGGTTTTCCCGGAAATCGAAGGACTGAAAGCCAAAGCCAAAGCCGCCGGATTGTGGAATTTATTCCTGCCCGAAGACTACGGCGATTTCAGCCCCGGACTGACCAATCTCGAATACGCTCCGCTCGCCGAACTCATGGGCAAAGTGCAGTTCGCCTCCGAGGTGTTCAACTGCTCGGCACCCGATACCGGCAACATGGAAGTCCTCGCGAAATACGGTTCTCCCC
>JAHDCK010000223.1:5852-8112 GCA_020629915.1 Saprospiraceae bacterium | reverse complement strand
ACAAGATCTCTCACTCCGTTCGAGATGACAAATCATATATGTTTTAGATTTATTGGTTCAGTATTATTTTCGGCGGTTAATTATTTAATCTCAATAATTCATAAAAGTAATGGTTATTCCTTAGACTTGTCTTTGAGAGAACAACAAATTTTACCTTTACGGGATAGCTAGAAAAATGAATGAACTAAAAGTGTCCGGTGGAACACCGGACACGAAAACATTTTTCCAGTCAGGTGTCCCACCTGACGGCATCCAAGTTGTTTCCTTTTTATTTTCTAATAAAAAAAACCGCCTCAAAAATAATTTGAAGCGGTCGTTATGAAAAACAGAATGCTAAATTTCTAATAAGTATGTGTTCGGATAACTTTTCCCTGCACTTCCTGCTCGTCCGGACCAATGCCCCGAAGGAAATAAATCCCTGAAGGATAAGCACTGAGATCAATTTGAAATTTCTGATCCGTAACCTCGATTCTTTGCAGCAATTTCCCGGCCGTATCCATCAGGAAAAGGTAATCGAGTTTACCCTCTAGTTCCACCCAAATTTGTCCAACCGTTGGATTGGGATAATACTTCCAGGCAAAAGCTTTTTGCTCGTCTATTTTATTTGGGTCTTCCTCATTTTGAACTTTCAAAACGAGTTCCACTTCGCTGGTGTCCTGCACTTCCTCCTGAGCGATGTCTATCTGCTCATCGCAATCCATCGTCTGAGCAAAATTGGTGATCGTTTTTACCAATAAATCATTGAGTAGATTGACCTTGTGTTCATCCGTAATAGGCTTGAGGTGACTGCCACCGATACCACTGTCATCCGTGAGATAGAGGTAAGAACCGTTCGTCGCCAGAGCGATGGAACGCATCAGGTATTCCGTACTGCGGTTCGTTCCGCTACAAGCGACCGGGATAATGCGAATGCCCATTTTGGCTGCTTGCTGTATTTGTCCTTGTATTTTTTTAACCATTTCTTCGGTTTGATGCGGCGGCGCATCCATCAGGAGGAAGAGCAATCTTGATGCGGCCTCTTCACTCCACACCATTTTATTCAAGGCCACATCCAGGGCTTCCTCAATGGCTTCCGGGTAATCTCCACCTCCTGCGGCGTTTTGTTTTTTTATAAAATTAATGGTCTTGGGAATGTTGGTACTAAAATGAGAATTGCGGGTGAGGTAGGCATCGCCATGATCCCGGTAGAATACAGAACCAATTCTCAACTCACTATCCTTTAACGCTTCCTGGGATCGCTGGATGACATCTTCCAGTTCTGATTTTAAATAATTGATTTCATCCTTCATCGAACCCGTCGCATCCACCAGGAAAGCGATGTCCACTTTATTAGAAATATCACAGGAAACGGGCAACTCCTTGATATTTATCCCTTTGTGAAATTCCGTGATGGATTCTATTTTATAATTTTTATTATTATAATTTATCTTTAAATAAAAATTCTTCTTGCTTCCTTTTTCAAAGAGATTGGCCCAGAGTTCGGCCTTGCCAGTATTATCGGTTTTGGTCTCCCAAACGACTTTGCGTTTGTCCATGAGTTTTACGGTCGCATTGACGATGGGATAACCATTAGGGGTTTTAAGTTGTAGCGTAAACCGATCCTGCGGATAAATTTTCCAAACGGATTGTAATTGCTTGAGTTTAGTTTCCGTGATGTCCTGCCAGAAAGTCCACTTTCCGAAATCGTTGATGATGCCAGCCGTCAGTTTTCCGGCTCCGGGCAGACTGCCGGAAGTCGTTGTTGTTTTAGCACCTGTCCCCATTTCCATTTCCACCATGTCGGATGTGATGACTTCCTCATAGGTTTCTGTAGGATAAGCAGGAGAGGGTGGAGGCGGAGGCGGGGCAGCACTTGGAGCGGAGTAGGTTGCCGGAGCTTTTGGTGGCGCAGCTTTCATTTCCCTTGTTGCTTTAGAAGGTTTTGACATCGTTGTAACAGCCATGTCTGCACTTCGGGAGCGTTTTTTACTTTTCTTAGCACGTCCTGCTCTGGAGCCTTTGACAGCAACAACTTCCTCCAATCGCACACCGCTTTCAAGCAAAACCTCCACTTCTTTTTGTGATTTTTTTACAATGACTTCTTTAGAATCATAGCCCACATAAGAAACGACCAACGTTACTTTTCTATCCGGCACGGTCAATTCAAAATAGCCATCGAAATCCGTTTGGATGCCGTTTGTAGTGCCTTTTTCTACTACATTACAATAGAGTAAGGGTTCGTTAGTGGCCTTGTCTAATACTCTTCCTGTGATGGTTCTTT
>JAHDCK010000223.1:0-5752 GCA_020629915.1 Saprospiraceae bacterium | reverse complement strand
CTGTTTTGATTAAAAATTTTGTGCGGTATAAAAGGGAAGATGCGAACTAAATGAAATTGGTTGTGTCAAAAAATAGCCGCACTTAAAACAATAGTCAAAACGAAGATGACAGAAAAAGTAACGAAGTACAAAAAGAGCAATCCATTCAACTTAATGAAAGTTTTCAGGCGACCTTGCTGATAAACTTTTCTCATGGCTTTGTACAAATAGAAAAAGACCAAAGGTAAAACGAGAAGCAACCAATATCCGGTTATTATATCATAATAATACAAGAGGAAAAGGGCAGAGTAGAATAAAAAGACGAAAGAATGAAAATGAAAAGTAAATATAAGATGTTCTACATAGTAATATTTTTTGTGGCGGATATAAAACAGCATTAGGAGGAAGGCAAAAATGGGCATGAGCAAAAAAGTCATCCAGGAAAATTTCCCGATGAGGAAAAACCAAAAAGTCTCCCCGTCTTTAATCAATTTGATACCCTGTTTGAAAATTAATTGCCCCCAGAAACCTTTCACGCCATATTTTTCAGTCAGATCATCCGGGGATAATAGCATGAGATCCTTTGTGCTGATTTTAGTTTTAAGAGAATCATTATTTCCAAAACTAAACTCCACCGGAATAGAATCGAGTTGTTGGTATTTATGATGTAGTTTTTTGGTGATAGAATCCAACACCGGAGGATCGATTTGCTCCGGGAAAGAATCCCTGTGGTTTTGATGGAGAGAGTCTAGTACAGCCAGGACTTCCTGCTGCCCTTCCACCTTATGCCCTTGCTCTATCATTCCATCGCCTATTTTAAAATCCATATCGCTGGTGAGCAAAGCAATCAAAGCAAAATGCAATAAAGTCGCATATAAAAATAATCGCAAGGGTTTGATGTAGCGTTGATGTCTTCCTTTAAAATATTCATTGGTGAGCCTACCGGGTTGGAGAAGATGAAGTGGGCTGATGAGCAGTTTGGAATCCAGATTAAAGTAGTTGCCGATAAACTCTTCCAGTAGTTGCCGGATGGAAACGCGCCCCGTCGTATATTTTTGTCCGCAGTCTCCACAAAAGTTACTTTGTGGTGGAAGTGGGTAGTGGCAGTTGCGACAATATTTTTCTTTTGATTCCGGCATGAGGTAAAGTTGTAGAAATCTTTGCTTTTGCTGAAAAATTATAGAGGAAAACCCACAAAAATCCGAAAAAAGAACTTTTACCTTTGCTAAACAGTTAATTTTTAGGTGATTTGTTTGAAATGAATCACTAAAGTGGTTACTTTTTAAATATAAAAATTTAATTTTACCTAAAATTAGGCATAAGTCTATATTGTTTATTGTAATATAAAAAAAGAATTAGTGTATGGCGGCCAATATTATTTCGCTGATCAATCACAAAGGAGGCGTAGGGAAAACTACTTCGGCTATTAATATCGGGGCAGCATTGGTAGAACTCAAAAACCGGGTACTACTCATTGACCTCGATCCACAAGCGAACCTCACTCTTGCATTGGGGATTCCCAGACAACCAGTGACGATTTACGAAGCACTTCGTGGAGAAGCAGAACTGACTCCTTTTACGGTAAAAGAAGGGATGGATGTGGTGACTTCTACGCTGGATTTGTCCGGAGCAGAAATGGAATTGATCAATGAGGCGGGACGAGAGTTTATCCTCCGGGAATTGTTTGAAACCGTTAAGGAAGATTACGATTATATCATTATTGATTGTCCGCCGTCGCTTGGTTTATTGACCTTGAATGCACTGACCAGTAGCGATCAGGTGGTCATTCCTCTCCAAACGCAGTTTTTGGCCTTGCAGGGATTGGCGAAGATCAAGCAGGTCATTGATAAGGTGCGTTTCCGTTTAAATAAGAAACTGATCATCGGTGGGGTTATCGCTACGATGTACGATTCCCGAAAAGTATTGAACCGGGATGTCGTAGAAACCATCAAAAAATATTTTAAGGATAAAGTTTTTGAAACGTATATTCGTGATAATGTCGCACTGGCGGAAGCCCCTGCCCAGCGCAAAGACATTTTTAGTTATAGCCCCAGAAGTAATGGCGCAAAGGATTATCTTGCCGTTGCAGAAGAATTAGTGAAGCGCACAACAAGTGTGGAAGTGTAATTTTTATATAATTTTAATTTAAATGGCTAAAAAGAATTTCAAGACGGATTTGGGGAATGCCCTTGAAAGTGCAGCAACTGAGGCAACGGATCAGGTAGTCGTTTCCAAAAGAAAACCAATAAAAGCGAGAAAAAATTTTACTTCTGATTTGGATTCGTTGTTTAGCGAAACCGTAGAAGTAGAAAAGAAAACTTCCCGTGCCCGCAAAGGAAAAAAAGCCGGAAAGCAGGATGTTGTGCTCAGTGGACTGGATGCGCTTATCCGCCGGACTACGGATGAGAAAGATCTTCGCCCTTTGAGAAGTGCGCTCAAGCGGGTTACATTTACCATGGATAAGAGCAAACTGGAGAAACTCAAGCAGATTGCCCGCTCAGAAAATACTTATTTGAAAGATATAATCAACGAGGTCATCTCAGAATATCTTCAAGAACGTAAAGAAGATTAAAAGACCAGAAAACAAATTGAAAAAGTGAGTCCGTGTAAAAATTTTTGCACGGACTTTTTTTATAAAACCTTTCTTAGGTTAAGGTTATAAAATCAATAGAATAATCCCTACCTTTGCACCAAATTTTGAAACCTTCTAAAAAGAGTTTTATATATGGCAAATATCGGTCACGTTAAGCAGGTAATTGGTCCTGTAGTAGATGTAATGTTTACAGATAAACTTCCTGAAATCCTCAACGCCCTCACCATAAAGAAGGCTGATGGAAAAGATTTGATTCTCGAATGTCAGAGACACTTGGGAGAGAATAGTGTAAGAACTGTTGCAATGGATTCCACTGACGGGTTGACCCGTGGAATGGAAGTCGTTGATATGGGCGAGCCTATCGCTATGCCAATCGGTGATGCTATCAAAGGTCGTTTGTTCAACGTCGTTGGAGAGGCCATTGACGGAATTGGAAAAGTTTCCAAGGAGCAAAGTTCTCCGATTCACCGTAAGCCACCGAGATATGAAGACCTTTCTACTTCAAAAGAAGTGCTTTATACCGGGATTAAAGTAATCGACCTGATTGCCCCTTACCTCAAGGGAGGGAAAATTGGACTGTTTGGTGGAGCCGGAGTAGGAAAGACGGTACTGATTATGGAGTTGGTAAATAATATTGCCAAAGCCTATGAAGGACTATCCGTATTTGCCGGAGTAGGAGAGCGTACTCGTGAAGGGAACGATTTGCTGAGAGAGTTTTTGGAATCCAAAGTAATCTCCTACGGAGATGATTTCCTCCACGACATGGAAGAAGGTGGATGGGATTTATCCAAAGTGGATTTGAAAGAACTGGAAAAATCTCAGGCGACACTGGTATTCGGACAGATGAATGAGCCTCCTGGTGCACGGGCACGAGTGGCTTTGTCTGGATTGACTGTAGCCGAGTATTTCCGTGATGGCGACCTGAGCGATCCAAACGGTGGACGGGACATCCTGCTTTTTATTGACAATATCTTCCGCTTTACACAAGCGGGTGCAGAGGTATCTGCCCTTCTTGGACGTATGCCTTCTGCGGTAGGATACCAGCCAACTTTGGCAACAGAAATGGGTATCATGCAAGAGCGGATTACTTCTACCAAAAGAGGATCGATTACTTCTGTACAGGCGGTTTACGTACCTGCGGATGACTTGACTGACCCTGCTCCTGCGACAACCTTTGCTCACTTGGATGCAACGACGGTATTGAGTCGTAAGATTACAGAGCTGGGGATTTATCCTGCAGTGGATCCGCTGGACTCTTCTTCCAGAATTTTGGACCCACAGGTATTGGGAGATGAGCACTACGGAACAGCTCAAAAGGTGAAAAATATTCTTCAGCGTTATAAAGAACTTCAGGATATCATTGCTATCCTTGGTATGGAGGAGTTATCTGATGAAGATAAGCAGGTGGTAACCCGTGCGCGTCGGGTGCAGTTATTCATGTCTCAGCCGATGTTTGTGGCCGAGCAGTTTACTGGTCTGGTTGGAAAGTTCGTTCAGATTGAAGATACCATTCGCGGATTCAATATGATCATGGATGGTGAAGTAGATGAGTATCCGGAATCTGCTTTCCACATGGTTGGAAGTATTGAGGAAGCGATAGAGAAAGGTAAAAAGCTGATTGCTGAAACGGCGGCTTAATCTGGAAGGGATTTATTTTATAAAAAAATACTTGTATTAAAATATTATCATGGAATTAACTGTTTTAACACCCGAAAAGGAATTTTTCTCCGGCCAGGTAACGGCGGTAAAAGTTCCGGGAACAACCGGGCGATTTGAAGTATTGGAAAATCACGCTCCCATCGTTTCTGCTTTGACCAATGGTGAAGTGGAGATTACAAAGGCAAACGGAGAGCGGGTTCGCTTTAATATTGCCAGAGGTTTTATTGAGGTTCTGAATAATAAGGTATCTGTATTGGCACAAGTAGCCGCAGAAGCAGAGGAATAAATTTAAATTTGCCTTAGAACCTTTTTTTTTATAGATTTGTATAGTGTTTTCATGATTTTAGATTTAAGGGGCGAAGCAAAATTGTTTTGCCCTTTTTTTATTGCCTTCCTTTAAAATCCTTTCCGTGAAAATAAAAGAACTGTTGACCTATCTGGAAAGCATCGCTCCTGCCAACTATCAGGAGAGTTATGACAATTCGGGACTAATTGTTGGAGATAAAAATAAAGAACTTTCCGGGGTTTTACTTTGCCTGGATTCTACGGAAGCAATTATAGAAGAAGCCATTGAAAAAAAATGCAATCTCGTCATTGCTCACCATCCAATTGTTTTTAGAGGGCTGAAGCGTTTTAATGGTAAAAACTACGTGGAACGCGTGGTGATGAAGGCAATAAAAAATGATGTTGCCATTTATGCTTGTCATACCAATCTGGACAATGTGCGAAATGGAGTCAATGCCAAAATTGCTTCCAAACTGGGTTTGATCAATACCCGAATTCTTTCTCCAAAATCCATTTTAATACAAATAACCACTCAGGTAGAACATTCTAAATCAATAAAATTACAGGAAGCACTCCAGGGCATTGGACGCATAAATGTTTTAGAAGGAAAAGAGGAAAGTCAACTGCGGATTGTGGTAGAAAATGGTCGTTCGCATGAGGTGAAAAATATATTAAAAAAGGAAGGATTATCCTTTTTTACAAATGAAATCAAGGAGAAAGCAGGAGAAATTGGGTCGGGGATGATTGGGGAATTGAGGGAGGCGATACCCGAAATAGATTTTTTAAAACAAGTAAAAGAAAAGATGCAGGCCTCCTGTGTGCGGCATACGGCCTTGCTCAATCGTCCGGTAAAAAAAGTGGCAATTTGTGGTGGAGCCGGTGGGTTTCTGTTGGGAGCGGCGATAGGAAAAGGGGCGGATGTTTTCGTAACGGCGGATTATAAGTACCACGAATTTTTTGATGCGGATGGTAAAATCGTGATTGCGGACATTGGTCATTATGAAACGGAACACTATACCATAGAGCTGTTTTCCGAATTAATCCGGCAAAAATTTACTAACTTTGCGCTCTATTGTACGGAGCACAATACCAATCCCGTTCGTTATTTGTTCTAAATTACTGAAAATCAATATTTTATATGGCAAATGTAAAAGAAAATGTAGTAGCAAATCGCTTAAAGGCATTGTACGAATTGCAGAAGGTGGATTCAGAAATTGATAATATTAAAATTTTAAA
>JAHDCK010000222.1 GCA_020629915.1 Saprospiraceae bacterium | reverse complement strand
CCCGCGACCCCGACCTTGGCAAGGTCGTGCTCTACCAGCTGAGCTATTTTCGCTTTCTGGGATGCAAATATAAAACATTTCAATGCAATATTTCAAAATTTGCAGACACCTTTTTAATAAAAATTTTAACGAAATAGTTCCCGAAAACTAAAATAGTGTCTACTAAAGTGTTCTGGGGAGTTGTAACCCCTTGATTTACTGTAAATCATCAATAAAAGCTCCCTTTGAAATATCGTAACAATCCAGCCCTAACTCCCGACATTTTTTGTCCCATTTTTCGACTTCCCAGAAAGGATTGTCCGCAGCGAACAGAATTTTTCCAGATTTGAAATGCAGTGGCACCTCTTCAATGGTTACTCGATTGTTACCTGTTAGATAAACAAAATCTACTTCTATGACTTTTTGGGGAGGTTGGGGCAGAAGACTATCTACGAGGATTAATTTTTTGTCATAAAATTGAATAAACCTACCTTTTTTAATAAAATTATTATTTGTAAAATTTTCATTTGAATCCAATGAATAAACCTCCTTAATCCCGTTTTTCGATCGCCAGTTTTCTACTATGCTGTGTTTGGGTGGATGAGGAGAAAGGCAAATGACTTCCTTATGGCTTTTAAAATCAATAATGGGCGTTTTATAATTATAATAAAAAGTAATGTGTTTTAGATGGTAATTCTGATAAGAATTTAAGACATGCCAACTAATTGCACCTAGCAATAAAATTAAACTTATCCAAAAAACTTTCTTGTGTTTTTGAGGTAGCGAAAAAGCGAAGAAGAGAATACTTAAATATAGTAATAAGACGATTCCTCCCGAGATCCAAATATTTTCAATAACGGCCTTGGGAACCTGACTCAAATTAAATATAAAACTATTCATAGTGAAGATAGTAAAATATAATAATTTTCCTAAGACATATTCCACACCGGGAATCCAACTCGCAATAAATAAACCTAATCCCAGAGAAAGAATCAACGTAGCTGCCGGTATGACTATCAATCCGGAGATAAAAAAGTACACCGGAAACTGATTGAAATAAAATAAACTTATTGGAAATGTTCCAATTTGTGCAGCAATAGAAACCGCAGTTAGTTTCCATGCCCAATTTCCAACCGGATTTTCAATGTACCATAATTTGTATATGTATGGCTGGAAAAACACGATGCTAAAAACTGCCAGGTAGGAAAGCTGAAATCCGACCTGAAACAATAAGTAGGGATCATAGCAAAGGAGGAGAAATGCACTAGCCGCTAATGTATTAAATATATTCGTATTTTTATTAAATAAAATTCCGCCAAAAACAAGGCTAAACATCAATCCGGCTCTCAATACGGAAGGAGAAGCCCCCGTGATTAAAACAAAACTCCAAATCAAAAACAGCATTGCTAATAATTTTATCCATTTGGCGTAGAGTTGTTTACTTTTTATCCTTCCCAAAAGTAGCAAAAATAACCAGCTGATAATCCCCACATGCAATCCTGATACAGCCAAAACATGCATCGCTCCGGTATTGGCATAAGCCATCTTCAGCGTATTGTCCAGTTGGGATTTATCGCCTAAAATGAGAGCACTTCCAACAGCAAATTCGGGGGTATCTCCCAAGTGTTTTTTTAATATGTTTAGAAAATATTGTCTGGAATGATAGGCCGTTCTTAAAAACCACCATCCATGGCCTTCACTGATTTTCTGCCAGTGTTTGCTTTCTTTAATATAAGCCGAGTGGTAGATATTTTGATTGTTTGAATATTTTTTAAAATCAAAAGTGCTGGGGTTTTTTGGAGGGGAGATTTCTTTTATTTTAGAAAATAATAATATTTTATCTCCATATTTTAAATGAATGCTCCCGGTATCAAGTGGCAAAGTAACTTGGATTTTACCACAAACAGACTTAAGCAAATCGGTGTTTTGCCCCAGGTGCTCAATGGCCAAATCACACTGAATCGTTTTGGGCCTTTTGGTCGTTTTTATAACCACACCGGAAAAAAAATTGCCTTTGTTTTGAATATGATTTTTAAAGTGAGTAGGGTGGAGGGATTGATTTTTTGAAAGGAGAAGTTGGTAGCCTGTAAAAAATATTATTACGTAAATTAGTCCTCCATAAACGGGAGCCCACTGAAAGGAAAGGGTTTTAAATAAAACAAACCCGGAGAGGAAAACACCAAACCCCAAAAAGTATTCGAGTCCGGTAAAGGTTGGCCCAAAAAATTGCCCGGCCAATATGCCTGCTATCAACGGCAAAAGCAATCTAATGAAGGGAATCTCTTTCCAGTTGATCATCGGGCATTAATATTGTTTTCCCAATAATACAAAAAAGATTGTTTTTATAAAAAAATGTATAGAATTTTTTTGAGATTCTAAACTACAGATCCCCCAATTGTGGCCGAATAACAATTTCCTCCACCACCGCTGATGGACTCATCGTCCAGGCCGACCAAACCGAATTGGCAATATCACTGGCCTGCATCAATCGACTTTCCGGTAGTTCTACTCCTGCCCAGCTGGCCGACCAGGTTGCACCCGGAAGTATAGAGGTTACTTTTATGCTTTTTTCTTTCATCTCTTCCCGAAGCACTTTGCTAAATCCCAGCAAGGCAAATTTGGAAATAGAATAGGAGCCACCATTTGGATAGGCAATTTGGCTGGCAATAGAACACATATTAAAAATATGACTTCCCGGATTTTGCATTAAAGGCAAAAGCCCTCTCGTAAGGTAATACGCACTGTATAAATTCGTATTGATCATTTTCTCGAGTGTTCCTTCTGCTTCTTCACTGATCGCCCCGGGCAAAAATACACCTGCATTATTTACTAATACATCGAACTGCTCCCACTTTGATTTTGTAAAATCTGCTAAAGCAATGACTTTGCTTTTTTCGGATAGATCTGCATCATATATCAAAAATTCCTGATTAGGATATTTAACATCCAATTCAGTTTTAAATTGTACCAAATCTGTTTTTGTACGGGCATTTATCAAAATATCAAATCCTTCAGCGGCAAATTTTTCAACTATTGCCCTTCCGATTCCCTTGGTCGCTCCGGTGATAACTAATCGCATTTTATTAAAATTGAGGATTAAAAATGTAGAAAATATATTTAGGTTTTTTGGAATGCGAAATTTACGGTAAATTTGCGGCTTTCCATTATGCAGTTAAACTTTTTATACCATCTGGGGAAATACATCAAACTGATGGGGCAAATGTTTGCCCGACCAGAAAAATTTTCGATGTATTATAAAGAAACCATGCGCCAAATGGTTGATATCGGCGTAGGATCGCTGATAATTGTTTGTCTGATCTCCGTATTTATCGGGGCGGTGGCAGCAGTGCAGTTCGCCTACCAATTGGAGCAATCCTTTATCCCAAGCTATTATATTGGTTATATCGTTCGGGATATGACGATTATTGAACTGGCGCCGACCATTACTTGTCTTGTCCTGGCTGGAAAAGTAGGGTCAAATATGGCGGCTGAAATAGGAGGAATGCGCCAAAAGGAACATATTGATGCCATGGAAATCATGGGTGTCAATACAGCGGGTTACCTGATACTGCCCAAAATCATTGCCGCATTGCTCGTCATACCATTACTTGTAGCTATTTCTGCCTTTGTAAGTATAATTGGTGGTTACTTATCCAGTGTACCGACCGGAATGCTGACCAGCGATGATTATATTTTGGGATTGCGTTCCTTTTTTGTTCCTTATAATGTCTTTATGATGTTTGTAAAAGCTTTTGTTTTTGCTTTTATCCTCACCTCCGTTTCCTGCTATCAGGGATATTATGTTACCGGAGGTAGTATAGAACTGGGGAAGGCAAGTACTCAGGCGGTGGTTTACAGCGATACTTTAATTTTATTAGCAGATTATATTATAACCCTGATGCTGACCTGATGATTATAGCCAAAAACATAAAAAAATCATTTGGAGATACAGAAGTATTAAAAGGTATCTCTGCTTCATTCTACCCTGGAAAAACAAACCTTATAATCGGTCGATCAGGAGCGGGGAAGACGGTTTTTTTAAAATTACTGGTTGGACTATTTGCTCCGACATCCGGGGAAGTTTGGTATTCCGATGTCAATTTTACCGGCTTATCCAAGAAAAAGAAAAAAGCCATCCGAACAGAAATGGGGATGCTTTTTCAAGGCTCTGCACTCTTTGATTCACTCTCGGTGGAGGAGAATGTTCGCTTTCCATTGGATATGTTTACCAATATGACCCGCAAGGAAAAAAAGATGCGGGTGGAAGAATGTCTTGAACGGGTAGAACTGGTAGGAGCGGGAGATAAGTTTCCGGGCGAAGTAAGTGGTGGAATGCAAAAAAGGGTCGGGATAGCCCGGGCGATTGTCCTCCAACCCAAATACCTTTTCTGTGATGAACCCAATTCCGGACTCGATCCCAAAACAGCCCTCACTATTGACGAGTTGATTAAAAGTATTACGGTAGAAAATAATATCACTACGGTCATTAATACCCACGATATGAACTCCGTAATGGAAATTGGGGACAATATCGCTTTTCTGCATCTCGGAGAACTGGCCTGGGTAGGTAATAACTCCGAAGTGCTTACAACAGAAAATGAATTATTGGAAAGTTTTATATTTGCCTCTCCCTTTTTGCAGCGTCTTAGAAAGGCAGCTACTACCAATTTGAAAAAGTAGCTTTTTTTCTTATTTTTTTATATATTTGTATTGCAATACAAATTCTACTTTTCTTTTCCTCCTTTTAGGGAGGTACTTCAATTATTAAATACCAAAATTATGTTTAAGCTTTCCCTGTTTTAGGGAAAAGGCTTAGTTATAGTTTGTTGTATTTTCCACATTTTTCTATTATATAAGTTTAGAACATGTTTAAAATTCCATCAATTGGCTACAAGCCAGAAATCTTATTCTGAACTTCGTTAAATTTTTTACCGGATTGCTCGCATCAGGTTACAAAAATTTGCCTGCTTCAAAATAAAATTTGATGCCTTTCGCTCAATCATGAAAATTTAAACATGCTCTTATTTTCTTTATCAGGTTTGCATTTAATGCTCCTGTTTTAAATTTTAAATTATATAAATATGAAAAAGTTTTTTGTTTTATTTTTTCTTTCCTTGTTTGTGTTTTTTGGCAATGCACAATCTTATGTAATAACCCATTTTCAATCCGAATACGATACCCTTGAAAATTTTCATTCGGTAAACATGGAAGAGTTCCTGGATGGAAAGGATCCTTATGCCTGGGAAAAGACATTTGATTTTGGATTTGATTTTCCTTTTTTTGGAAACAATTACAATGAAGTTACACTGGATTACGAATCTGTTGGATATTTTCCTCAGTCACCTGAGTTTAATATTTATATGTTTTCGGCAGATTTTGTTATAGCGCCTATTTTTGATACTGCTCAAATAGATTCTGAAGTTCGATATGATTTAATTACGGAGAATAATTTAAAAGCATTAGTTATAGAGTATCATAATGTATATGTTTATGATGAGTTTATGGAAAACGGTCCCAATCATTTCGTCAATTTCCAAATCTGGTTTTTTGAAAACGGAGTCATTGAGCTTCGATTTGGCGAAATCGATTTAGCCAATTGCAGTTATTATTTCCCCGGACAGGGTTTTAGTTTTGATAATGAAAATCCTATGGGAGAAATATATGGCCCCTGGATAAGTATAAACAATAACGATTTTAGTCAAAGTGCTTGTTTTTTTGGAGATCATTCCGCCCCTGGTATTTTATATGATGATGACGATAATTGTGGGGTACTGACTTCTATCCCTCCGGAAGGATTTGTCGTACAGTTTTCTCCGGAGGCCGCAGTTTCTTCCATACAACCGGAACCTTCCCCATTGAAAAATTTTAATATAATTCAACAAAATGATATTCTTAGAATCCAGGGAGATCCGAATTGTTTTTCCTCCTGTTCTGTTTTGGATGCCATGGGAAAAAGGATAGCTTTTACGAATAAGATGGAAATGGAATTAGTCTCCGATACTCCTCAAATCTTATTTGTACATATAGAAGGAAAATGTGGAACAGAAGTGCACAAGGTATTTGTTCCTTGATTTAGACTTAAAAAAAATATTTTTTTTATGGGAATACCTGGCAAGCAATGAAGGCTTTGTCAGGTGTTCCTTTCTCTTAGTAAAGGATTCTCCCAACCTCACCTAAAATTCTTTTATTGGTAAAAATCAGAAATATAGATTGTTTAATGTATTTGTAATAAAAAAATTCTATTTTTAAGCAAGTATTCAAAAATCGCTCAAGTTATTATGCAATTTAAACCGACGAAAATTGGGCTAGAATGCCAATCCACAACCCCATTCGTTTATCCAGTTAATTTAATTAGTTACTTATATTTATTTTAACCTATACCTTTACAAATATGAACAAGCTATTTATCCTTCTTTTATTTTTTTTCTATATAAATGATGCTTCTGCTCAAGTTCTGAGAGGAGATACCATAGTATTAATAGCTTATTGGTCTCCTGGAGAAGTGTATAAATATAAATTAGATAAAACTAAATACGAGGAAAATAATGGGGAAGTAACCGAGACGGCTTCTACCACCTTTATTCATTTTGAAATTGTTTCAGAAACCGATTCAAATTATGTAATAAAATATTTTATAGATTCAATTGTAAATGAAAATATTGATCCAATGGCAGCTTCTTTTGCTACAGAATTGTTGAAAGGATTAGTATATGAAATTGAAACAGATGAGAATGGAGCAGTACTTGAAATTAGAAACTGGAAAGAATTAAAACAGAAAATTTTTGATCTTTGGGCCATTTCCATCAAGGAAGAGGAAATGGATTCTACTAAAAAAGCAGAAATGAATAAGGTTTTGGAAACAATGACAGATTCTAAACAAAAAACGGAAAATTTGCTTTTAAAAGATATCGCCATTCTCTTTGCAAATTACGGATATTTTTATGACATAAGGGATACTTCTGAATATGAAATGCTTTTACCAAATCCCTATGGAGGTGATCCCTTTCCGCAATATGGCCAAATGTATTTTGAAAATGGAGAGGATGAAAGCACCATTATTTTAAAGGAAACAAGTTACGTGGACAGGGAAGCCGGGAAAAAAGCTATTATTCAGGTAATGAAACAATTGATGCCGGATGATAAGGAATTTCAAAAATCCATGAAGGAAGTTGATTTTCAAATTGATGATAAAATTACACAGGAATTTAATTTGTCTAATGGTTCATTGAGGAGGGCGGGAGTTGAACGAAAAATTGTGTCTAATGACTCCCAAAATAAAAATGTCAGAATTGAGAAACAAGTATTTGAATTAATTGATTATAAAAAATCTGATCAATAGTAATGAATTGCAAAAATTGCGAACAGGAGTTTACAGGAGATTTTTGTAATCATTGTGGTCAAAAATCTACCGTCAGCCGACTGGATTTTGCTTACCTGAGAAATGAAATCGCTACAGGTATTTTTCAGGTAGATAGAGGATTCTTGTTTACAGTAAAAGAAATGCTCACCCGGCCGGGACATAGCATCCGGGCATTTATTGAAGGCAAACGAAAAAATCATTTCAAACCTTTGTCCTTTTTGTTGGTAGCTGTAACTTTGTATATTATTTCAAATAAGTTTTTTGGAAATGGAACTTTCGTTAATGATTTTGTGGAGGGATTTAAGGCGGGAGGTGAACTTGCAAATGGCTCAGGTGAAGAAAAGGCCATAACCTGGATAAAAGAAAATCAGGCCAACTTTATTCTGTTCACAATGTTAGTTTTTTCTACTGCCTCTTATCTGGCTTTTTTCAAAGCCCGGTATAATCTCATCGAGCATCTGGTACTTAATCTTTATATAACAGGATTTCAATTTATTATATATACAGTATTTAGTTTTGTGGTTTTTGATCCCAATAGTCCTTTTATTTTAATCCCCCTTTTGCTTGGGTTTATTTATAATATTTGGACCTATACCCAGTTTTTTCATGAAATGCCAATTGGACGAAAATTAGGCTTAATGGTTTTGACCTATTTTCTATTCACCGTCGGATTTGTTTTGTTATTTGCGGGGATGCTGGGTTTGGGTAAATTGTTAGAATAAAAATTTCTAATTCATCCCCCCATAATAAATCAAATACCATTCCTCCCCGCGTTT
>JAHDCK010000221.1 GCA_020629915.1 Saprospiraceae bacterium | reverse complement strand
AGTCCAGGTAAATAGCTCCAATCAATGCTTCAAAGGCATTTCCCAGCATGGAGCGGCTGATGCGCCCGTTGTTGTAGTGAACGATAAATTCGTCCAGCCCCATTTTATCGGCAATATCATTCAGGGATTTTCTCTTGACGACTTTGGAGCGCATTTTAGTTAAAAAACCTTCCTTGCTATTCGGATATTTTTTAAATAAATATTCTGCAACAATCGTCCCTAAAATAGCATCGCCCAGATACTCCAATCGCTCGTTATTTTGGAAGGCATAAAACTCCGGCTGAACCGCAGAGCGATGCAAAAAGGCAAGGCGATACACGGCCAGATTGGCGGGAGTAAATCCTAGGAGGGATCTTAGGCGTCTGGCAAAAGTTTTATCTTTCGATAAGTAGTAGTTATAGAATTGTTTTAAAAATCTCAAAAATTATATTTTTCTAAATATAACCGAGGAATTATGCCCTCCAAACCCAAAGGTATTGCTCAAAGCGGCCCGAATTTCCTTAGGTTGCGCTTTGTTAAAGGTCAAATTCAATCGGGGATCGATATCGGGATCATCGGTAAAATGATTGATCGTAGGCGGAACCATATTGTGCTGCATCGCCAAAATACAAGCAATGCTTTCCAATGCTCCGGCGGCTCCCAGTAAATGCCCGGTCATGGATTTGGTAGAACTAATATTCAAAGCATAAGCCCAGTCTCCAAAAACGGATTGAATGGCCTTGGATTCTGCTACATCACCAAGTGGAGTAGAAGTGCCATGTACATTGATATAATCAATATCTTCAGGAGACATTTTCGCATCTTCCAGGGATTCCCGCATGACGCGAATGGCTCCTTCGCCATCCGGATGCGGAGCCGTAATATGATGCGCATCGGCAGTCATTCCACCACCAACGAGTTCGGCATAAATTTTAGCTCCACGCGCCTTGGCATGTTCGTACTCTTCCAGCAAAATGGCTCCCGCACCTTCGCCGAGTACAAATCCATCTCGTTCCAAATCAAAAGGTCTGGAAGCTGTGGCCGGGTCGTCGTTTCTTTGAGAGAGGGCTTTCATGGAATTAAAACCACCAATTCCGGCTTCTGCAACGGCGGCTTCCGAGCCTCCGGTCAGAATAATATCTGCGCGTCCCATTCGGATATAATCCAGGGAGTTGATCAAGGCATGGGTAGAAGACGCACAAGCGGAAACCGTAGCGTAATTCAACCCTTTAAATCCATATTTTATAGAAATATGTCCCGCAGCGATGTCCGGGATCATTTTAGGAATCATGAATGGATTGTAGCGAGGCGGCCCGTCGCTGACAGCATTATCCTGAATACCTTCTTCCAGTGAGCGCAATCCTCCAATACCAGAACCCCAGATGACGCCGGCTTTATTTTGATTAATTTTTTCAATGTCAAGGGCGGCATCCTGCATGGCTTGTTCGGCGGCGACCATCGCAAACTGGGTAAAGAGATCCAGTCGTCGGGCTTCGCGGCGGTCTAAGTGTTCTTTAGGGTCAAAGTTTTTGACTTCGCAGGCGAACTGCGTTTTAAAGAGGGAAGCATCGAAGCGGGTGATAGGGGCTGCTCCGCTTTTTCCGTTGGAGAGACCTTCCCAAAAGGCTTCGATATTATTTCCGATGGGAGTCAGGGCACCAATGCCTGTTACAACCACTCTTCTCATATTCTATTGAATTTTGGCTGGATGTGATTTGTTAAAATAACAAAGCTATTTACCGGAATCTGTTAGAGAAAACCGATAAATAGCTTTACCTGATTAGTATTCGCAGTAAAATCAGTTGTTTGGACTGAAATTTATGCAGCAACCTGTGAAGTAAGGTAAGTAACAGCATCTCCAACGGTAGCAATTTTTTCTGCTTCCTCGTCTGGAATGGAAATGTTGAATTCTTTTTCAAATTCCATGATAAGCTCTACGGTATCTAGTGAATCCGCCCCTAAATCATTGGTAAAACTGGCTTCCTGAGTAACTTCTGACTCATCAACGCCCAGCTTGTCAACTATAATCTCTGTTACTTTGCCAACAATTTCCTCTGGTGTCATAGTCTAATAAATTTAATGATGAAAAATAATTCACAAAGAAAATCATAAAGCAGACGTAAACCAAAGTTTTTTGCGATTTTTTGCAATATCGGGAAGTTGCGATTTCTTTTTTGTTGGGTTTTAAAATTTTCAATTTGGAACGGAGAAATTGGTTTTTTGGCTAAAAATTGCCGTTATTAAACTTGTTTTTGACAAAAGGTATTATTTCCTTTTTTTATCTTGGGGATTCCCTGATGTTATAAAAACAACAAACCGCAACTGCTTTGACGAGACACAGCAATTTTATGAGAAAAATATTTCTATTTCTTTGTTTTACAGGCATTTTACTTCAGGCATCCAGTCAGGAAGTTACGATTACCGGGCGGGTTTTTGATGAGGATACACAGGAGGGATTGCCCTTTAGTAATGTGTATTTTGAAGGAACAACTATAGGGATTTCCACAGATTTGGATGGTTATTATACTTATGAAGGTATTCGAGGAGGAGATACATTAAGTGCTTCTGCTCTGGGTTATGAAACAAAGCGCAAGATCATTTCAACGGCTGCCAGTCAAACAGTGAATTTTTCAATGTCCTCAGGTGGAGGTATTCAGCTGGATGAAATCGTTGTGGTAGCTGGCGAAAATCCGGCCAATGAAGTGGTGAAAAATATTATAAAAAACAAGAAGAGAAATAATATTGCGAATCTCAGTTCTTACGAGGTAGAAACGTATGATAAAGTAGAGTTGGATCTCATTAATATTGATGAGAAGATGCGCAAGCGAAAAATATTTAAACCCTTTGAGTTTATTTTTGAAAATATTGACAGTACCTCGGATGAAAAACCTTTCCTGCCTGCGTACATAACTGAAACCATAAGTGATGTCTATTATGTGAAAGGGGAGGGAAATAAAAAATCAATTCCCAGAGCACAGCGCAACTCCGGTGTGAATAACCAAACGGTGATCGAGTTTATCGGGCAGATGCACCAGGAGTTTAGCATTTATGACAACTGGATCAATATCCTTGAAAAAGGATTTGCCAGTCCTTTCTCCAATTCGGGGTTGTTTTTTTACGAGTATTATATAATGGATAGCACCTATATCGACGGGAAGCTCAGTTTTAATTTAAAATTTAAACCCAAAAGAAAACAGGAAAATACTTTCTACGGAGATTTTTGGGTAGCAGATTCTTCCTTTGCCATTCAGCGAGTGAATATGCGAATGAGTCCTGATGTGAATATTAATTTGGTATCAAGGGTGATAATATATGAAGAATTTGAATTGGCTCAGGATTCTGTTTTTCTACCCAAAAAACAAAAAATGGTGATTGATTTTACACCCACTAAAAATACGCCGGGAATCATAGGTCGAAAATCTATCTCGTATAAAAATTTTAAAATTGACGGAGAGGAAACAAAAGCCGTTTACAAGGAGAAAGATCCGGAAGATTATAATATAAAAGCACTTGAAAAAACTGCGGATTACTGGAAGGAGGCCCGCCATGGAAAATTGACCGAAAATGAGGAGGCCATTTATACCATGATTGATAGTGTGAAAAATGTTCCTTTATATAAGACTTATGTAGATGTAATAGAAACGGTTGTGCTGGGGTATAAGGATTTAGGGCCAATTGCCATTGGGCCTTATTTCTCCATGTATAGTTTCAATGATATAGAAGGTCATCGTTTTAGGCTGGGGGCGCGGACGAGTTTGCAGTTTAGCGAAATTGTGCGTTTTGGAGGATATGCGGCCTATGGGTTGAAGGATAAAAGATGGAAGTATCAGGGTTATTTTAGGTGGAACCTCAAGGCCAGACCGAGGATGTTTGTGGGAGGAGCTTATAAGGATGATATTGAATTTTCAAGTGGAAACAGCGAAGATATTAGCGGTGGAGGAAATATTTTGTCGGGATTTTACAGGCGGAATGTTCCAATAAAATTATTACACGTCAATGAGGGGAAATTATATTTAGAAAAGGATTGGAAGAGAGGATGGAATACCCGAACGACCGTCCTTTACCGACACATGGACCCTTATGGGAATCTCGAAGGAGCCGGATTTAATTTTAAATACCTGCCGGATCCTGAAATTCCAAACCAGTTTGATACGACGACGACGACAACTGAATTTATTCTCAAGGTGCGATACGCCTACAAGGAACGATATGTGGATGGCCCATTTGATCGGTCCACTCTCGGTTCACTTTACCCTATTGCAGAATTGCAATACACTGCCGGGGTGAAAGGCATTTTGGGTTCTCAGCACAATTATCATAAATTGACCGTAGGTATTAAGCACTGGTTTAATATCAACCCGATTGGTTGGTTGTCTTATCGAGTGAAGGTGGGTAAAACGTTTGGAACGCTTCCTTACCTGTTGTTGCAAATCCATCCGGGCAATGAAACTTATTTTTATAGTAAAAATGCCTTTAATGGCGTAAATTTATATGAGTTTACCAGCGATACGTATGCTACGCTAAAAGTAGAACATCACTTTGATGGTTTCTTTTTAAATAAAATCCCATTTCTTCGAAAGCTTGATCTTCGTTCTGTAGCACACTTTAAGGGAATTTGGGGAACGCTTTCGGAGGCTAATCGCCAGGTGAATCGCCTGAATTTTTCAGATAGCGCAGGAAAGATTCCACTTCGCTCCCCAGATAGATATCCCTACATGGAAACAGGTTTTGGTGTAGAAAATATATTAAAATTTATCAGAGTGGATGCGCTTTGGCGATTAAACTATTTGGATAATGAGGAGGCGCAGCGGTTTACGCCGAGGGTGAGCATGTATTTTGCTTTTTGATATTTGTTTTGGAATTTTAAAGGGATCAAAACATCAACTTTTAGGCTGGCATTTCGACAGAAAAATCTGCTGGTACAGGACACTATTTCCCAACGATCCCATTCCTCGCCATCCAGTTATTCAAATCCTCTTGCTTGATCGCCGCTGCCATCAGGTCCGGAAACTGCTCCGGCGTGCAGGCAAAAGTCGGAATATCCATTGCACCATAGCGATTAGCAATATCCTTATCAAACATGGGGGCGCCCTCATCGCTGAGTGCCAGCAAAGCAATAATTTGAGTACCACTCTCTTTTATTGCTTTAGAACGTCTGAGCATTTCACTCACATTTCCACCTTCGTATAAATCACTGATAAGAACGAGAATCGTATCTGCCGGACGCGTGATTAAGCCCTCGGCATATTGCAGGGCGAGATTAATGTCTGTGCCGCCACCAAGTTGTGTTCCAAACAATAATTCCACCGGATCTTTGAGTTCCTTAGTAAGGTCAACTACTGCTGTATCAAAGACAACCATCTGCGTTTTCACGGATCTCAAGGAAGCCATCACTGCACCAAATACACTCGCATAAACGACAGAGCTTGCCATTGATCCACTCTGATCGACAAGTAAAATGATCTCCTTAGTGATTTGTCCGTTTTTGCGTCCAAAACCGATGAGCGTTTCGGGAATGACCGTTTTAAACTCGGGTTGGTAGTGCTTGAGATTTCGGCGGATGGTTTTGTGCCAGTCAATTTCATTGAGCTTGGGCCGGCGGTTTCGGACAGAGCGATTGATAGTGCCTTCGATGGCCTGACGCATGGGATTGGCCAATTTTTTTTCAAGGGCATCCACCACTTTTTTGACCACCATATGCGCTGTTTCTTTTGTCTGGAGCGGCATGACTTTGTTGAGGCTGAGGAGGGTTCCTACTAATCCTACATCCGGTTCGACGGATTCTAAAAGCTCTGGTTCCAGGAGCATTTGATCCAGCCCGAGATTGTCCAGGGCATCTTTTTGCATAACTTGCACGACGGGCGTAGGGAAATATTTTCGAATGTCGCCTAGCCAGCGATTGATATTCGGAGTGGATTTGCCGAGACCGCCTTGTCGGTCTGAATCATAAAGAGCATCCAAGACATCGTCCATCCCCTCGTTCATATCGCCTTCACCACCTTGAAGGTTTACGGCGTTTTCCGGGTCGCTGGGTTTGCCAAGTATCATGCGCCATTTTTTGATGCGGTCGTCCTGCATTTTTTAGTATTGTAGAAAACAATTTAAAAGAAATCAATCCCAAAGGTACATTAATACGCTTGGGGTTTTAGAATCCTTTTTTACTTTTTTGTAAGTTTACAATGATACTTTTATAAAACAAGATAAAATTTTTATCCATGTGTTTTAAAAAAATATTGTTACTAATTGGTTTTGTAACCCTCCTGATTCTAACAGGGAAAAGCCAGCCTCTCCAACTGGAACGCTTTAGCGATATTCCTCTGGTGGATGCGAATGGCAATGCTCATCCCTATCCCTGGACAGGTGGGGTGAATGTGGCAAATGTAGGGACAACGGATCTCAATGGAGACGGCATTAAAGATGTTGTTTTTTATGATACGTATAATTTTGTTTGGTTGCCGTTTATCAATTTGGGGACTGCGGGGGAAGTGGCGTATACTTTTGCTCCGGAATATGCAGAGCGATTCCCGGAGATTGAAGGCTGGGTGGTGATGAGTGATTTTAACTTTGACGGCATTGGCGATCTTTTTGTATCGAATAATGAAAACCTGACTTTGCGAAGTACCATTGCGGTGTATGAGGGACAACTTGATGCTTCTAATAAAGTTGAATATGTTATTTATTCGGATACGATTTATTACGATAATTCTACGATTCCCTTTCCAATTATTCACAATAAATCCTGTTATCCTGTACTGGAAGATTTGGACGATGACGGAGATTTGGATATGCTGGCGTTTAATCCTTTTGGAACTTCCGAGAAGTTATATTTTTATAAAAATTATAAAATAGAAAACAATGGGACGGAGCCGCTCGACCTCGTTTTGGAGGAAGAGTGTTGGGGCAATCTGAAATTCAATGATTTTTTGCCGGTGGAATTGGGTGGAGCGGACTGCCCGATGTTTACAGATAATCCGGATAATTTTGCGTTGCATTTGCCTACACACTCCTTGGGTGTTTTTGATGCAGATGCCGATGGGAATGTGGAATTATTTTCCGGACATTATTTATTTTCTAATTTGATTGGGTTGTCAAATGAGGGCAGTGGAGCAATGCCGGTATTTAATACACAGGATACGATTTATCCCAATTACGATTTGCCGGTAGAAAACGGCAACCTGCCCATTCCTTATTTTTTGGATATCAATAATGACGGTCTGCGGGATATGATTGCCATGTCTTATGATATTTTTGATGCGAATAACCACGGGCAAATTTTGACTTACCTGAATACGGGCAATGCTCAAAATCGCTTTGAATATTTTTCTGATGATCCATTTAACTTTCTGGATATGGGCGAATATGCGGACGTAGCTTTTTTGGATTATGATCAGGATGGAAAAAAGGATTTGATGATTTCGGGGGTGGAGGCGGATCATGTTATGGGGCAGTTGATTTATACGACAAAAATAGATTTATATCAAAACACGGGACAAGCCAATGCGCCAATCTATACAAAAGTCAAGGAAGATTTTTTGAATATTTCTTCGATGCCAGGGGAGTTTGGCGTCTTTCCCTGTTCTGGGGATTTGGATGGAGATGGCGTGGAAGAAATTTTAGCCGGCCTTTCAAATGGATTTATTCAATATTATGATTTTGTAGGTATAACGAATAACGTCCCGGAATATCAGTTGGTGACGGATACCTTTGAGGGGATTGATGTGAATTCATATAGTCATCCTGAGTTATATGATATAAATGAAGATGGCTTGCTGGATTTGGTGGTGGGTTGTGGTGCTGGCAAGTTATTTTTATATATAAATGAAGGTACTTCGACCAGCCCGGATTTTGTACTTAAAAATGATTTTTGGGGAGAGGTGGATGTGCGACCCACAGGAAGTAATTTTGGATTTAGCGCGCCACATATATTTGAAAAAGGTAATGAGTTGCATTTGCTGGTCGGGTCAGAGCCGGGAGATATTTTTCATTTTACAAATATTAAAAATAATATTAACGGAACATTTGATGAGGTTGCCGGAACGCCTTATTCCCTCAGAGAAGGAAGATATACAGCTATGGCTAGTGCGCCTCTGAATGGAATAAATCAGCCCCTTGTTTTTGCAGTTGGGAATTACCGGGGAGGTATTGGTTTTTTT
>JAHDCK010000220.1 GCA_020629915.1 Saprospiraceae bacterium | reverse complement strand
GACACCAGCAACGCGCCCGATTTATTTTCGGCGGTTAATTTTTTAAAACCAATAAGTCTGCGATACAAATTAAAATAAAAGCAAGATAATTGGCGCAGATTGAGCCTACGCCGAAACAAGGGAACAGGTTTATAGCCTGTGGAAAGGGAAGTTAAAAACTTCTCTACACGTTTCGGCGAAGGTAAAACCTTCGCCAGTCAAAGGCTAAAAACTTTTTACATCGTGAATTAAAGGAGCTACTGAGTTACAAATTCAGAAACTTATTCATAAAAGCTTCTTTGCGGAGTGGAGAAAGGGCGATTTCTTTTCCATCGGAGGTGATGATTTTGGGATGTTTGCCCCGAAGAAATTCCCGGACGCAATTGAGATTAATAATGTGAGAACGGTGGACACGCTGGAAGTGAAATTCTGTGAGTAGTTCTTCAAATTCTTTGATGGGCTTGGAAACCAAATGCTTCTTTCCAGTCTTGAGATAAAAATTGGTATAGGCTGCATCGGCTTCGCAGCGCACAATTTCTTCCAGGGAAATAAATATAAAACCTTCTAATGTGGGCAAGGCAATGCGCTGGAAGAGTTGACTCAGGTTTTCCTTGAGAAGATGTATTTGTTCGCGCTTGCTTTCCACCTGACTAGCCACCCGATCTTTGGCTTTGTTGATAGCTTGTTGGAGTTCGTCCAAGGCGATGGGTTTGAGGAGATAAGCCAAAGCGGAAAACTGAATGGCCTTTAATGCGTACTTGTCAAAGGCCGTGGTGAACACCACTTCAAAATTTATATCTTCCAAATATTCAAATAATTGAAATCCGCTTTCGTTTGGCATTTCTACATCTAAAAATACAATATGTATTTTATTATTTTTAATTAGTCTCAACCCTTCCTGGACAGAATTGGCTACGCCAATGACTTTCACTTCCTCGAAGTATTGTTCCAGTATTTGCCGAAGGGCGTCCTGACAAAAAATTTCGTCATCAATGATTATTGCATTTAACATAAGTTGGGATTATATATAAAATTTGGTTCTTCGACAAATCCCGTGGAAACTGCAAGTCTTGAAAAATTCAGTCGCCCAGACGATAAATGTCTGCACTATTTTCATAGCTATCGCTTCTTCATTTTTCTTCGCCTTTCGTTTCCACGGGATTTGTCGAAGAAGGTAAAATCTTAATACTCTGGCAAATCAAACCACATTTCCACGAGAGTACCCGAGGCCAATCCTTCCGCAGTTTTTAGATCGGTCACTTTAATTTGGGGGTTATTTTCAGAGGATGAATTTAATAAGATTAATCGTTCTTCCGTAATTTTCAGGCCGGAAGATTCATGTTTTTTGGGTCGCCATTTTTTTTGCGCATTGGATTTGTCGCGACCAATACCATTGTCCTCTACCTCGCATTTTAATTTGTTATTTTCAATATTAAAGCGCACTTGTAATTTTCGGTTTTTCTCCTTGTGCATGAGTCCATGCCGGAAGGCATTTTCCAGAATGGGCTGAATAATCATCGGCGGCAAAAATACATCTTCCTCCAAAGCATTCCCCAAATCAAATGAAATATCAACGGAGTCATTCAATCTCATATTCTCTAATTTTGTATATAATTTTAAAAACTCTACTTCTTCTTCCAGTTCTATCAAATCTTTTTTAGTATTTTCAAAAATGGTTCGGACTAGTTTGGAGAAAGTGCTGATGTAATGCAGGGTTTTTTTATTGTCGCCGGACTGGACCAGACTTTGCAGGGCATTCATGCAGTTAAAAACAAAGTGCGGATTCATTTGCGCATAAAGTGCTTTCATGCGCAGTCCTTCGAGCCGCCTATTGATTTCCGTTTTTTCTTCCTCCGCTTTCTTTACTTGATTTATTCTATATCTATAAATTCTATATAAAATAAATCCCAAAAATCCCATTGCCAAAAGAATAAACCACCAGCGTTGCCAAACCGGAGGATGAACAATGATTTTCTGAATCACAACAGGATTATTTATATTCTTATTATCAATATGCACTTTTAATTCAAACTCATAAGAACCGGGAGACAGATTCAGCGAAAGAAATTGGGAAGAGGTAATTGTCCAGTCTCCATCCAGACCTGAAAGCCGATAAGCAAACCGAAGGGAATTGCGATGCCGAAAAGCATTAGCTGAATAAAATATATCTATTTTATTCCGATCATGAGACAGCGCAATTGGCTGGTCATTTGCCAAATCAACCAGACTGCCTCCTACTTCTATTTTATCAATTTTACAGGAAGTAACCAAAGTATCCTGCAAGGAAAAATCGTTGGGCAAAACGACGACACCTTTGGCGGTTCCGACCCAGATATTTTCTTCTACTTCCTCCAGAGCATTGACCTGATTGGAAGATAATCCAGCGTTCGTATTTAAAAACTGTAAATCGTAATCCGGAGGTCGGCCGATGGCCAATCCCTGATTTGTGCCAACCCATAAAGTTTGATTTTTATCTATCAGCATGGCATTAGTTCCGAAGAGAAAATTATTTTTAGGTTTTACTATTTTTACAATATTATTATTCACGATATGAAAAACCCCTTTAAACTCCGTTCCCACCCAAAGGGATTTATCGGGCACCTCCTGAATATCCACAATCCAATTGCAGGGTTGCCCTGAGGCATAAACAAACTTATTATTTTTATAATAAAAAAGAGAATCTTTCATTCCAAACCACATTCTGTCAGAATACCTTCCATAGTGAATTTCATGACAGCGGGACTCTTTGACTGTCTGCCCATTTTTAAAAACTGCTCCACAAGTCCCTGCCCAAAAATTTCCGGCTCCATCTTCTTCCAAGTCTTTTGGACAAGTAAATTTAGTTTCAGGAAATGCATTTTTGGAGTCCAGATAAAAAATTGATTTGGTAGAAACGGCCTGTACTTGATTCCCGTCACAATGAATATCCAGAACAATATTTTCATCGCCCTTATAATTTTCTTCTAAAACACCCCTTGGGTTTATTTTTGACAAATCCCCATTTGCAAACCCAAAATAAACATATTTTTTACCATCATACTTAAGAGCTTTAATGTTCTCTCCTGGCAAGTCAAAACTATTTTTATCAAATATAAAAATATTGGGATTGGGGATAAAAATCAAACCCCGGTTGAGGGTGCTCGCCCAGAAGTTTCCTTCAAAATCTTCCAGTACTTTGGTGACCGATTGCCCCTTGAAATAATGCCCGGTTATCACTCCATTTTCAATTCGAAACAATCCGTCATAGGTAGAAATCCAGTCCCGCCCGCGGCTATCCCTATAAAAATGGATTAAGCTATTTTTTGGGATTTTTTCAATGATTTCAGGACTGTATTTTTTTATCTTTTTAAATTCTTTATTATATATAAAAATTTCACTTGCTGAAATTATAAACACTTCCCTTGGTTCTTGATGAATTTTAAAACTGGAAGAATATGGTTTTGTCTGAAACGCCAGAATAGAATCGTTTGTAAAAATATTGGTAAAATAAAACTTATTTGTAGGTTTCTCCCGTTTGATAATAAGTATTTCCCCTTTCTTCCCTTCGAAAATTGTTCTGGTACCACCGGGTAAAAACTGATGGTTTCTTTCACCATTTTTTTCTGAAAACTCTATGGTATATGGATTGCCAATCATATATAACTTCCCATCATCTGTGCTTGTTATATTAAAATATCTTTCCGGAGCTTCCACAGGAAAGCGCAGGCGTTTTAACTCATTATCTTCTACCACCCCTACCTCATAAGACATATTTATCGTATATATTTTTCCATGCTCACAATAAATAGAGTGTATGGTATTATCCGAAAAATCTTCACATAAGTATCTGGTAAATTTTACGCCGTCGTATTTACACAATCCGTTTTTAGTTCCAAGCCACAAATCTTGTTCGTCATCAAAGAGCATTTCAAACACGGTAAGATCCGGCAAACCGTCCTCCATATCAAAACGGTAATGTGAAGGGTTTTGGCTGTTTGCAGAAAAGGCAAACAGCATGGCAAAAATTATGGTGACAAATATTTGAATTAAAAAAGTTTTCAAATTGTATTAGAAATCATTTTAAATTAAACAGGTAGTATGACTCACAAAGCAAAAAAGATTTTTTTATATACTTATTTACAAGAAACTTGATTTGAAATTAAGATACGCAAAATTCTGCTAATCTTGATATTTTTATTTTTACACCAAATATTTTTTTTAAAAAAAATTCCCCCTCGGAAACTATTTCTTTACTTCTTCCGTTTATGGGTTGTTATGAATTCTTTAATCTACATAAACGCACTTATTCCAATGGCCGGAACTTCCTGCTCCGACCATTGGGGATTGGTTACTACGCTAAAGTAACCCCTTTCCTGTTGTTTACTGCCATGTCGCAGTTTACTTTCTATTTTATTATATAACATTAAAATCTTTTCATCATGAGACAGAAAAGAATCAAAGGCTATTGGCTGAAAAAGTCAGAGCGATATACCTCCGGTGCGGAAGCCAAAGCGCGGGCCGCTTACCTGAGATCCTACGAACACATTTCTCACGTCATCCGGGAACGAACGGAAACCGGTTATGTGATCAAGTACTCCATTGCGAAGTGGTACGTCGCGGAGCTGGAGAAGTTGAATATTAAATTATAGTATAATTAAAAAGAAGGGTGTGATTCTGTCGCATCCTTTTTATTTTCACAAAACCGCTCCGGCAATTTCCTGAGCAAAATCTTCCGCCTCGCTTAGAGAATCACAATGCTCCTTGATGAGCATGAGGTATTTTTTGGATTGCTTGAAGGTGAGTTTGCGATCTTTTTTACTATTGATATAAGCGACGATTTTATTAAAAACAGGCAATTCAAAATAAGAAGATTGTGGATTGGTGATAAAGAAAAAACGCAACTTTCCACTCTTCAACAGGACGCGCTCAAAGCCAAGTTTCCTGCATATCCACCGCAGTCGAAGCGCATCAAATAATTCTTCCGTGGGCTTAGGAATATCTCCAAAACGATCTTCTAATGCCTTTTTAAATATTTGTAATTTCTCCTCCTCTTCTATTTTATCCAGCTCCGTATAAAGATTAAGGCGTTCCTGAATATTACTGACGTAATTAGAAGGGAGCAACATTTCGGCATCTGTTTCTATTTGCACATCCCGAACATATTTACTTTCTTTATCTAATTGTTCCTTAAATAAGTCTTTGAATTCTGTTTCCTTTAATTCCTGAATGGCCTCTTCCAGGATTTTTTGATAAGTTTCAAAACCAATATCGGAAATAAAACCGCTCTGCTCTCCGCCCAACAAATTACCCGCACCTCGTATATCTAAATCCCGCATAGCAATATTAAATCCACTTCCCAATTCTGAAAATTCTTCCAGCGTTCGAAGGCGTTTTCGGGCTTCCGGTGTAAGGACAGACAACGGCGGCGCAAACAAATAACAAAACGCTTTTTTATTAGAACGCCCGACCCGACCGCGTAATTGATGCAAATCACTCAGACCAAAATGATGCGCATTATTTATAATTATCGTATTAGCATTTGGTATATCTAACCCCGTCTCGATGATATTGGTACAACACAATACGTCGTATTTTCCTTCTATAAAATTCAGCAACTTGGTTTCCAATTGCTTGGACTCCATCTGCCCATGCGCCATGGCGATATCGATATCCGGGCAAAGACGATTGAGCATAGCCATGATGTCTGGGATTGTTTTCACCCGATTGTGGACGAAGAAAACCTGTCCGCCCCGCTCAATTTCGTAGTAGATCGCATCCCGGATGAGCTTGTCACTAAAGACCCGTCGCTCGGTGTGAATGGGTTGGCGATTGGGTGGAGCCGTTCGGATGACGGAAAGGTCACGGGCAGCCATTAAGGAAAATTGCAGCGTCCGGGGAATGGGCGTGGCGGTGAGCGTGAGGGTGTCAACATTGACTTTCAGACCCCGGAGTTTTTCCTTGGCTGCTACGCCAAATTTTTGCTCCTCATCAATGACCAACAATCCCAAATCCTTAAACCCTACGTCCTTGTTAAGTAATCCATGTGTCCCGATGACGATGTCAATCTTACCAGATTTTAAATTTTCAAATATAATTCTTCTCTCTTTAGTAGAACGAAAGCGATTGATATAATCTATATTTAAATCAAAATTTTTCAATCGCTCATTAAATGTTTTGTGGTGCTGGAGAGCCAAAATGGTAGTTGGAACTAGAACTGCCACTTGCTTGCCATCTACAACGGCCTTGAATGCAGCACGGATCGCTACCTCTGTTTTTCCAAATCCAACATCGCCACATATCAGTCGATCCATTGGATATTTTTTCTCCATGTCTTCCTTAACTTCCTGGGTAGCCTTGAATTGATCTGGCGTATCTTCATATATGAAAGATGCCTCTAACTCATTTTGCAAATATCCGTCTTGGGGAAAAGCGTGCCCTTCGGAAGCTTTTCGCGCGGCATATAATTTTATAAGTTCTTTTGCTATGTCTTTTACCTTGCGCTTGGTTTTGCGCTTGAGGTTTTTCCAGGCTTCAGAGCCCAGCTTGGATAAAGCAGGAGCTTTTCCTTCCTTCCCTGTGAAGCGGGAAATTTTATGAAGGGAATTAATACTGACGTATAATAAATCATTATTTTTATATACGAGTCTTACAGATTCTTGAATATGTCCGTTGATGTTTATTTTTTCCAGACCGGAATACTTCCCTACTCCATGATCCAAATGCGTTACAAAATCCCCCGGGCGCAACTCCCGGAGCAGTTTCAAATTGAGTGCCTGATCTTTTGTAAAACCTTTGCGTAATTTATATTTGTGAAATCGCTCAAATATTTGATGATCGGTATAACAGGCAATATTCAATTCTTCATCAATAAACCCTTCGTGAATAGTCGCCAAAATCGGATGATATTTCACCTGTGCCTCCAAGTCTTCAAAAATGGCTTCAAAGCGTTTTAGCTGCCTTGGGTTAGAAACCCAAAGATAATTTTCAATACTTTTTTTTGTATTTGATTTTAAATCATCTATAAGAAGCGGAAAATTTTTATTAAAACTAGGTTGTGGCTTTGTATTATATTTAATTCCCAAACGTGTCTGCCCTTCCCTCAATTGAATGATCGCTCTTTCGGACAACTCTATTATATGAAACTTTTCAAGGTCTTCTATAATTTCACTCGGACGAATAAACGCCCTGTCCATTAGCCACTCCCGTTCTTCACTTTCCTCTGGCAGATTTTTTATTTTAAGGTGGAGTTCCTCTGCTTTGGTAAAACAAAGTTCCAGCTTGTCTACCAGATTTTCAACATCCCGAATCCAAACAGATGTTTCTTTCGGTAATATTTTAAAAACAGATTCTTTCTGGGATTGAGTAAAACGGGTATTGATATTTGGAACAATACTCACACTAGACAATTTGCGCTCAGACAATTGCGTGGTCGGATTAAACATCCGAATGCTCTCCACTTCTGTATCGAATAATTCTATCCGATAAGGCCACTCATTACCATAAGAAAATATATCAATAATCCCTCCACGTATAGAAAACTGTCCCGGCTCATACACAAAGTCTGAGCGGTCAAATCCGTATTCTACCAAAACCTCAATTAAAAAATCAACGTCCAATTCTTCATTGACTTTCATTTCTATCCTGGACTTGGACAGCACTTTTGGAGCGACTACTTTTTCAAAAAGGGCTTCTGGATAGGTGACAATGATTTCGCCCAAAGAATTAGTAGTAGAAATTTTATTGACTGTTTCTGTTCTTTGGAGGACATTCGTTTTATTGATTTCCTCGTAGCGCATGGGCCGCTTAAAAGAATCCGGAAAAAAATGTATATTTTTCTTTTCAAAAAGACTGGTGATATTATTTTGGGTATAAGCGGCCTTTTCCTTATCGGGTTCTACTAGTAAAATGGTATGTGGATGAGCCAGGAAAGTTCCGGTCAGGACAAAGGAATCCTGCGCGCCAAGCGTTCCGGTTAATGAAATCCGGCTGGGCGTTTCCGCTTTTGTGGCGGCGGCGATTTGTTCGGTGCGGGAATCTTCCCGGTACAAATCGAGCAATCTTTGGAGGTTACTCACGCCGGCAAAGGTAGGGATTTTTCTGGAAGAAGGGAAATTGATTTAGCTTGAATTCTTTTACAAAACAACTGGAGGCATATTTATTACTACAATGTTTAAGTGAAAAAG
>JAHDCK010000219.1:4941-8160 GCA_020629915.1 Saprospiraceae bacterium | reverse complement strand
TGCATCGCCTACGTTTTTTGCCTCGAACAAATCAAAAACTCATCTCAACTTATTGACAGCACAAATTTGATTAGTTGCTTAGCCTGCCCTGCACAGCGCACTTGCAGACTAAAGTCTGCGATACACTATGTAAACTACTTTTCACATAGTTTACTTAACATATAAATAGTTTGTCATTTCGACGTTAGGAGAAATCTTCTCTACGAAATAGAGACCTGATTCCCAGGAAGCCTCAGAAGCAAAACAGGGAACTGTATTTTACGTTTAGAGAAGATCTCTCACTATTGACGCAAGGGTCAACACAGGTTCGTTCGAGATGACAAATTTGTTTTTTATTTTTATTATATAAAATATAATTTGAAAACATTTATCATCAGTCTGACAGAGCAACAACGGGATTTGGGTTTGGCCCGACCGTTCTTGTATCAGTTGCATCGGGAAGATCGGATTCAGTTTATTTTTCATCGGGGCGACCTGAAGGAGAAACTGGAACAAGCGGCATTGGATGTGCAGAAGGCACTGAGTGTTCAGAGTTCTTCCCGCTGGTCTGTTTTGTTTTTGATGTCTTCTGTTACCGATGGAGAAAATCCGGTTTACGATTCGGTGGCCGCAAAGTGGACGATGATAAAACGTTATTTTCTGGAAGCCATTCACGGCTTCGCACCACCGGAACGAAAGACGCTTTTCTTTCTGGATCACACCCACCGCTCTCCTACCCGCGCCTTTGATGAAGAAAGTTATATTGAGCAATGTCTGGAATTTGACCGGACGGGCATGGTGAGTAACCGGGAAGAAAATTTGATTCCGGAAGTCATCCTCGAAGAACTCAACCGCATTTGGGATAAAGGAAAAATTGATACAAAAAATGAAAATGTAAGTCAATTCAACGAGATCACACCCCGGCTTCGGGAACGGGTGCAAAAGACGATTGCGCGCCTGGAAGATGTCTTTATAAATGCGCTCGATAAAGCAGATACTTCCCATTTTTTAATATACGAAAAAGAAAATATTAGTTTATTGCCAGAGGAAAAACTGAATAAAATCAAAAATGATTTTCAGTCTGGCTTGCTGGATGTTTTGAATCATCCGCAGCGTTGGGATTCCTTTTCTCCAAAATATCTGGTTCGGCGACTACTGAGAAATTATCTCAGCCTGAATGCGCTGGAAAATCACAATCAATTTTTACTTATACGTTTTCCACTAAACACAATAAATCGAAATGCACGGGTTTTTGGTCGCTTGAAACTGGCTCTTGTTTTGAATATTGTTTTAAAAGAAAATCGCATCATCGAAGAGCTGGAAAAAAATCTTCCTTATCATCTGGAAGTGGAACTCGACGAACCTCAGGTTAAAAAACTGGCGGGACAATATCGGAATGCGATGGAATACTTCCACGAAAGTCCACCCAAAAAACGCAATACCCCGGGGCTGTATCGCTTTGAATTGCTGGAGGAAAAGGAAGCTATTTTTCAGGAAAAAATTCCGGAGTCCAACATCACGCCTATTGTCTTGAGTTTGTTTCGGGACTGGCAAAGTGACTATTCCGGACTGGATACCTGGCTAGAAAAAACGAAAACAAAATTGGAGGAATTGACCGAAGCGATTCCCCGGGTTTTAAAAAAATCCTACCAGAAAAATATACAGGCACCGCCCGAACCAATCCTCGTGGAAATGGATAATGAAGCCCTGGACACTTACCATCGGGATTTGAAAAAACGCTATGAGGCCACTCAGAAAAAACTCAAACATTTGAATCCCGGCAATACCGTTTTACCCGAATTTAAAAAGAAGATAGAGCAAAATGTTCCTATTTTAAAAAAACTATTACTTAGGCGGCCGAATTTCAAGGAAGTTATTTATATAATGATTACTTCTATTCTTGTTATAAATCTGCCTCTGATTATGGGATTGATTTATGGTGGCTCGGATATCTTTACCAAGGTAGCCGGGTTTGTTTTGATTGGAAATTTACTGACAATAGGTGGAATTTTATATTATACGATTTATGAATTGAGGAGAGAAATTCGCAAGCGACAAACGGACCTTCATGAATCCGCCCAAAATGCCAAGCGACAACTCCTCTCCGGGTACGAACAGCAAAAAGAATATCTTTCAAATTTACTTCATTTAAATATTTTAAGACAAAATAATTTAAAAATAGAAAAGCTAAAATCTTCCATCCGGGAAAACGAACAACACCTGGAATATCATTTGCAGGAAGTGGAACAGCACTACGAATTGGCCAATCAATTGTTAAAAAATATCGGAGGAGAATCCGATCCTTTTCTGGATAACAGCAAACTGGAAAAACTGACTTTTCATTTAAACCAACCATTACATAAAAATCCAATTTATATGCCGGAAACCTATTTGTCTGGCAGCAGTCATCCCGTCACTGTACAAATTCACCTCGCCCAGGTACAAACCAAAACGCCTTTTGGAAGTCTCCTGAAAACCATTAAATTTGAGGATGATAAAAAATTGATTTCCTACAAGAATTATTGACCATTTTTTATATTTAAAATACACCATTATGTTGAATAAAGATTTTATTAAGTTTCTTAAAGACCTGAATAAAAATAATAATCGGGATTGGTTTCAGGAAAATAAAAAGCGGTATGAAACATCTGTAAAAAAGCCATTTGAGGAATTGGTGACAACGGTGGTGGAAAAAATTCAGGCGTTTGATCCAGAGGTGCAGATTGAACCCAAAAAGGCGATTTTTAGAATTTATCGGGATGTACGTTTTTCTAAGGATAAGTCGCCTTACAAGACGCATGTGGGTGCAGCGATTTCTCCCAGAGGCCGGAAGTTTATGAATGACCCCGGATATTATTTGCATATTTCTGGCGGCTCGGTGATGCTGGGCGGCGGTGCTTACGGATTAGATAAAGAAGGTTTATATAATTTACGTCAACATATTATTAACCATCCCAAGGAGTTTAAAAAGTTAATTTCAAGGAAAACTTTTGCAGACAAATTTGGTGAATTGCGTGGCGAAAAAAATAAACGGTTGCCGGTGGAATTTAGGGAAGCTGCAGAAACGCAACCACTTTTATTTAATAAGCAATTTTATTTTATGTCGGAACTAAAACCATCCACGACTACGGAGAAGGATTTTGTAAAAACGATTCTTTCTTATTATAAAGCAGCAACTCCCTTGAATGAGTTTTTTAGAAGTGGATTGAATCAATAGTACAATGGTTCAATGGTTCAATG
>JAHDCK010000219.1:0-4841 GCA_020629915.1 Saprospiraceae bacterium | reverse complement strand
TCTATGAAAGAACGCTACAAAATTATATATGAAGACGAACATTTTATTGTTGTCAATAAACCGCCGAAGTTTTTGACTTTGCCGGATCGGTATGCTTTGCATATTCCTAATTTATATAATTCTCTTCAAAAAATATATGAAAACATATATGTTGTTCATCGTTTGGATCGGGAGACCAGTGGGTTGATTTGTTTTGCGAGGACGGAGGAAGCACATAAGCTGCTTAATGACAAGTTTGTAAACAGGGCGGTGAAAAAATTCTACTGGGTACTGGTGGACGGGCATCTCCCCCAGCCTGAAGGAACGGTTGACAAACCCATTGCTGCCGGCCAGGGAAAATCTATCCGAATGCGCGTGGCTCAAAATGGAAAACCCAGCCGGACGGATTACAAGGTCATCGAAACCTTTCGGCAATACTCCTTAGTGGAAGCCCAAATTCACACCGGGCGCACGCACCAGATTCGGGTTCATTTTAAATACATAGGACATCCTTTGGTGGTGGATGAATTGTATGGAAAAAGCGATGCATTCTACGTTTCAAAAATAAAAAGAAAGTATAAGAAAAATAATTTTGAAGAAGAACAACCCATCATGTCCCGATCTACCCTTCATTCCCGGAGGTTGGAATTTGAGCATCCGATTACAGGGAAGCCGATGGTTTTTGAAGCGGATTTGCCCAAGGATTTTAGGGCTGTCCTGAATCAATTGAGGAAGTGGAATGCCGTTATATAATTTTACCAATCCCCTCCTGTTCGGTTCTTGGACAATTCCCGTAACTATAAGTCTTGAAAAATTCAGTCACCCAGACGACAAAATGTCTGCACTATTTTCATAACTATCGCTTCTTCTGTCTTCGCCTTTCGTTTCCGGATTTGTCCACGAAGGGAATTATTCTACAATAGTAAAAGTCGTTCTACGATTGATTTGATGTTCTTCCTCCGTACAACGATTACATGAGCAACTCACCGCCGGAGCTTTTTCTCCAAACCCAGTGGCAGATAATCGCTCGCCACTGACGCCCCTCGTAATGAGGTAGTCCACAGCAGACTGTGCCCGCTTCTGAGATAACTGCTGGTTATAATTATCTCCTCCTCGACAGTCTGTATGCGAAGCCAATCTGATTTTTTTGATTTGTGGATTTTGCTGTAAAATATTTGCTAGCTGGTTGAGGGTGGGTTGAGCATCGGGACGAATATCCCACTTATCGTAATCATAATATATATTATCCAGTGTAATTTCTTTATTTTTAAATATTTTATCTAAAACGATTTCTACCTGGAAAGTCTGTATAGGTTCTTCCGGATCGCGCCCGATATTTCTGGTAGAAAAACGCGCTGTATTATTTAAGTAACCTTCTTTTTTACCAAAGAAATAATAATCCATTTCCTCCTCCATTTCAAAGGAAAAAGTACCATCCGGATTCACTGTGATTGTTTTCTTCTGTCCGTTAAAATTGATATCCACCTCAGAACCCGGCAATGGTTTTCTGCCCATAACTTTAGAGTTCGGATTGTCGGGAATCGAATATATTTTTTCTAAAACTATTCCTTCTAAAATTAATTTATATACGATTTTTGGTGGATCTTTTTTTGGTTTAGTTGGAATAGTATCTGTCTTGGGTAGTTTGGGTTTGGGCTTGGCTGCTTTTCTATAAAAGCGATAAATGTCATCCAATCCTTTTCCGCCTTCCCGGGCAGAAGCAAAATATCCTTCTATTTCAATCTTATCTTCCGGCGCAGCTTTTCGATGAACGACCAAACCAAAATCATCGGCTCCGGAATTGATGGGAGCTTTCAGATTTTTGGGTCGACTCCACCGTCCTTTTTTACCTACGGATTTAAAAATATCCAAACCACCCATACCTTCCAATCCCTCGGAGGCAAAATACAAGGTATCTTCTTCAATGAAAGGAAACATTTCATCCATCGGCGTATTGATACTGCGTCCGAGGTTTCTGGGTTCGCCCCACTCGCTGCCCTCTCTTTCTACCTTAAATAAATCATAACCGCCCCAGGAAGTTTCACTATCATTAGAAGAAAAATACAAAGTGTTTCCATCTCTTGACAAAGAAGGATGTGCATAATTTATATTCTCCTGAATAAAATTTAATACAACTCCTTCGGCCCAATCGTCATCCACCCGTTGAGACATATATAATTTACAATAATCATCTTTTCCTTCCTGTGTTGTACCGCATCTGGAAAATATAGCGATGGAATAATCTGAATTAAAGGTGATAGTTCCCTCATTAAAATCAGTATTCAAAGTTGAGGAAAAAGCATCAATACTCCCTGTTTCATTTTTTAAAAACAAATCGGAATAGGCCCGGCCTGTCCACTCGTATTTTTCATCACCTTCACTTTTAGAACGATCTGAGGTAAAGATCAATTGATCTTTCTCATATATAACCGGCGCATAATCAAACCCAGGAGAATTCAATTTCACTTCTTCGACTTTGAATCGGTTTTTATCCTTTTTCTTTTTCCAAACAGCGGCTTTTTTACAAGACTCAATTTCCTTGCGGTATTCATAAGGCGTCCCGATTTCTATCCCCAAATCTGTAAATGCCTGCACGGCTTCTTTGTATTTTTCTCCTTGTTTCAAGGCATAAGCATACCCTTTCAGCGCATCCGAGCCATACTGATTATCGTAGGCCGTTCCATACCATTTTTCTGCCCCTTCCCGATCGTTGATGCGGGCATGACTTTCGCCGAGTTGGAAAGCAATTTTTCCTTTTTCAACAGAAGTTTTAGCTTTTTTAAAATCTGCTTCCAGCATGGGAATAGCCTTAGCAAATTGTTTCCGTTCAAAAGCGGTGCGCCCATCTTTTATTTTTTCAGGATAAGAACAAAAGGAAAGGGTAAATAACAGGATGAGAGAAAAAACGAGGTATATTTTATTCATATTATTATATCTTGGAAAATCGATTACAAGGTAGTTAATTCCTTAAAAAAACGATTCAAAACGGGGCTTTGTTGCTTCTTTTTCCACCAAAAAACGTCTGTATATTACATCTGATATTATTCTTATTCAAAAAATATTCCCAATTGGGATATAATTCTCGTGTTTTTTTGTTGGACATTTTATAATTTTAGGTTCTAATCAAATCCAAAAACAAATTAATGAGAGTCTATTTTGACAATGCAGCTACAACAGCCATCTCCGAGGAGGTCATCGAAGCGATGGCCAACTGCATGAGAGAACACTATGGAAACCCTTCTTCCATCCATGCGGAGGGCCGAAAATCCCGATCTATCATCGAAACGGCCAGAAAGGTAGTTGCCGGACAACTAAATGCTTCCCTGGGTGAAATTTTCTTTACCTCAGGTGGAACCGAGTCCAGCAATATGGCGATAAAATGTGCCGTTCGCGATTTGGGGGTCACCCGAATTCTTACTACAAAAATGGAACATTCCTGCGTGCTTTACCCTGTAAAGTGCATGGCTACCCAGCAAAATATCGAAATGGACTTTATTGAAATGGACGATAAAGGACGATTGGATTATACACAGCTCGAAAAATTATTGCAAAGCAGCGATAAAAAAACGCTTGTTTCCGTGATGCATGCGAATAACGAAATCGGAACGGTGAACGATATGGAACGCATTTCCCAGCTTTGTCAGGAATACGATGCTTTTTATCATTCGGACACGGTACAAACGATGGGACATTTCCCGATTGATGTGGATAAAACGAAAATTCACTTTCTGACCGGGGCGGCACATAAATTTCACGGGCCTAAAGGAACGGGTTTTATTTATATAAATGGAGATTGTCATATCAAACCGATGATTGACGGTGGTTCTCAGGAGCGAAATATGCGTGCCGGGACAGAAAACCTTTATGGCATTGTAGGGATGGCCAAAGCATTTGAATTGGCTTGCAATGAAATGGAAGAAAGAAAAAATCATATAGAAAATATTCGTCAGCGACTGATCAACGGCCTTAAAGAAAATTTTGAAGACATTCAGTTTAACGGAGATTGGGATGGAAATTATTTATATACGGTTTTGAGTGTTTCATTTCCGCCTTCTCCAAAAATTTCGATGTTGTTACAATTGCTCGATATTCACGGGATTAGTTGTTCGGGTGGAAGTGCTTGTAGTTCGGGTGCAGAAAAAGGCAGTCATGTTCTTCAGGCCATTGGTCACCCAGCTGATCGGAAAGCTATTCGCTTTTCTTTTTCTCATTACAACACAGAAGCAGAGGTAGACTTTTTGCTGGATAAACTGAAGGTGATTCTGCCTGTGCAGGAAGTAGTGATTTAAGGGATTTTAACCGCCAAGTTTTTTAAGCTAATTTGTACCACAGACTTTAGCAAGTAGTCAATTTTAACCGATTAAAAGAATTTCGATATTGCCAGACATTCCAGTAAAGGTTTCCGTCCGGCGAGACGCCTGACGGGGCAAATACGCCTTTTCAGGCGTCTCGCCGGACAAGAAACACCGAGCTAGGATGACAAAATAAATCCTCGAAATTTTCGTCAATTTAAACCGCCAAATTTTTTAAAACAAAAAAAGATTTGTCATTCCGAACGTAGTGAGGAATCTCGTCTAAACGTGGAAACCCGATTCCCAAAAAACTCATGCAGGCCAGTAAAGGAACCGTTCCTTGCTTTCAGACAAGATCTCTCTCTTCGTTCGAGATGACAAAGTATTATATGTTTTTGTTTAATTATAAAAATTTTATTTTCGTCGGTTTATTATTTATTTCAATTTGTATCGCGGACTTATTGAGGTTAAATTATAAACTGACGAACTTTTACTTAAGCATAGTGCCCTGTAACCGTCAGGTGGGACACCTGACAGGAAAAACGTTTTCGTGTCAGGTGTCCCACCTGA
>JAHDCK010000218.1:6591-8180 GCA_020629915.1 Saprospiraceae bacterium | reverse complement strand
CACCAGCAACGCGCCCGATTTATTTTCGGCGGTTAATTTTTTAAAACCAATTAGCCTGCCTCGTACGACGGAGTTGCAGACTAAAGTCTGCGATACAAATTCAAAAAAAGCAAGATGACTAGCGCAGGCGCAGCCTACGTCAGTCATGTTGGTTTTGATTATATAACTAAAATTTTTATACATATTTTATTTAAAACAACCCTTTCCATTCAATTATTTTAAATATAAAAAAATTAAAATTTAACTCATGAGCGAAATCATTGACATAAAAGCCAGAGAAATTTTGGACTCCCGCGGGAATCCAACCGTAGAAGTGGAAGTAGAAACCATGAATGGAATCATAGGGCGAGCTGCTGTCCCTTCCGGAGCATCCACTGGAAAATACGAGGCCGTAGAATTGAGAGACGGCGACAAAAACCGCTTCCTTGGAAAAGGTGTAATGAATGCCTGTAAAAATGTAGAAGACAGTATTTCGGATGCCTTGATTGGAATTAGTGTTTTCGAGCAGATTTACATCGACCAGCTCATGCTGCAAATTGATGGTACACCCAACAAGGCAAAACTCGGAGCCAACGCCATCCTCGGCGTTTCACTTGCAGTCGCCAAAGCTGCGGCAGCCGAAGCCGGACAATCCCTTTACCGCTACCTCGGTGGCGTGAACGCCCACGTCATGCCCGTCCCCATGATGAATATTTTGAACGGTGGTTCCCATGCAGATAACCGCATCGACTTCCAGGAATTTATGATCATGCCCGTGGGTGCGAATTTCTTTTCCCAGGGATTGAGAATGGGAACGGAGGTTTTTCATCACTTAAAAAAGGTGTTGAAAGATAAAGGATATTCTACCAATGTAGGAGACGAAGGCGGATTCGCACCGAATATGCAATCCAATGAAGAAGCCATTGAAACGGTTTTGATGGCGATAGAAAAAGCGGGTTACAAACCAGGCGAAGATTTTTACATCGCGATGGATGCTGCGGCTTCTGAATTTTATAATGAGGAAGAAAAAGTATATCATTTTGCTGAATCTACCGGAGAAAAATTATCCTCAGCCGATATGGTCGCCTACTGGAAAAAATGGACGGAAAAATATCCGATCCTTTCCATCGAAGATGGATTGCATGAGGACGACTGGGATGGCTGGGTTGCTATGAATAAAGCCATTGGTGACAAGGTGCAAATCGTAGGAGATGATTTATTTGTTACCAATACGGAACGCCTGCAAAAAGGAATCGACCTCGGTGCTGCGAATAGCATTCTAATCAAAGTCAATCAAATTGGTTCCCTGACGGAAACGATAGAATGCGTCAATCTTGCTACCCGCAAGGGCATGACTTCCGTGATGAGCCATCGCTCTGGCGAAACGGAAGACACCACGATTGCGGATTTGGCGGTTGCGCTCAACACTGGGCAGATAAAAACGGGTTCGGCTTCCCGCTCGGATAGAATAGCAAAATATAATCAATTGTTGCGGATTGAGGAAGAGTTGGGTGCTGCTGCGGTTTATCCGGGGCGGAATTTTATTGTATAATATTGTATCTTGTGGGCGGTTTTGTTCTTTCAAAGTCATCCTTGTGATTTTTTATAAA
>JAHDCK010000218.1:0-6491 GCA_020629915.1 Saprospiraceae bacterium | reverse complement strand
AATTAGATTTTAAAATCCATGCAACAGATTAAAAATTTTTTCTATAAAATAATTTCCCGGTTTCCGCCACCGCTTAGGAATAAGTACGTGTTGGTTTCTCTTGTATTCATCATATATCTTTTATTTTTTGATAAAAACAGAATTGTATCACAGTACACTGTTCAGCAAACATTGAACGAATACGAAACCAAGCGCGATTTTTATAAAAGTGAAATTAAAAACATCAAAAAAGAACGAAAGGATTTTTATACGGATAAAGACACTCAGGAAAAAATCGCCCGTGAGAAATATTTGATGAAAAAAGAAAACGAAGATATTTATATTTTTAATTAAATAATTTATAGTCAGCGATTTTTAATTATTTTAAAATAAAAAAATAATTATAATTACAAATTGCACATTTAAAATTAATAAAACATGGCCGTATTAGTCAATAAAGATTCTAAAATTATCGTTCAGGGATTTACCGGAAAGGAAGGCTCTTTTCACGCAGGTCAGATGATCGAGTATGGAACGAATATCGTAGGAGGTGTGACGCCGGGGAAAGGCGGACAAAACCACCTGGATAAACCCGTTTTTAATTCCGTAGCAGAAGCCGTTGCGAAAACCGGTGCAGATACTTCTATCATTTTTGTGCCGCCGAGATTCGCAGGTGATGCCGTGATGGAAGCCGCAGATGCCGGTATCAAAGTTATTATCTGTATCACGGAAGGGATACCGGTGCAGGACATGGTGAAGGTAAAAGCCTATTTGGAAAATTACGATTGCCGTTTGGTTGGGCCTAACTGCCCCGGCGTGATGACACCCGGTGAAGCCAAGGTCGGAATCATGCCTGGTTTCATCCATAAGAAAGGAAGGATCGGGATTGTTAGTCGTTCCGGAACCCTGACTTATGAAGCAGTGGATCAAGTAACAAAAGCCGGAATGGGTCAATCCACTTGTATTGGAATTGGCGGTGATCCGATTGTTGGGACGACGACCAGAGATGCCGTTCAGTTGTTTATGGAAGATCCGGAGACGGATGGCATTATTATGATTGGGGAAATTGGCGGAAGTATGGAAGCGGATGCAGCCCATTGGATCAAGGAACATGGAACGAAACCTGTGGTTGGTTTTATCGCCGGGCAAACGGCTCCAAAAGGAAGAACGATGGGACACGCCGGAGCGATTATCGGAGGAGCGGAAGATACAGCAGAAGCAAAGATGAAAATCATGGCAGAATGTGGTATTCACGTTGTTAACTCCCCTGCTGAAATCGGGAAAACAATGGCGGAGGTGCTAGGCGTTATTGCTTAAATATTATATTTATAATAATATAAATTTTTATGCGAAGGGATTTTTTCTCTTCGCATTTTTTATATATAAATTCTCCCTTAATGTATTTCTTCAATCTTTTCACCTTCTTCCCCAACTTTTCTGCTGAGTTATTACTACTGATTTTAGCTTTTAATTCCGACCGAATTTCTGAATCAAAACACAAAGGCCTAATTACGGGTGGTTTAATGCTCGGATTACTCATTTCCTTTGTTAGAATGTGGGATTTGATTGGATACGACTCGAGCACTTACCTCAACATTGCTAATATTATTAGTTTTTCAATGTTTAGCTTTGGTGTTTTGCTGTTAATTGAAGAAGACAATGATGACCTGGACTTGTCCTATCTTCCAAGTGCAGCTTTTATAGCGAGTATTGCTGCTGCAGTTTTAGGATACATGGAAATGTTTCCGATGGCTTATCTGATCATCAATCTGACAATGTTGTTTGTTATATTCCAATTAGCATTTCCCAAACGTCCTGAAGCATTAGAATTCATAAAATATGGAAAAATCATCTCTGTTCTAATTTCCTTACTCCATTTATTATTCCCTGATTTTTATTCCACGCTTTATCAGGATCTTGGAGGAAATATTCTCATCAGTCTTTTTCTAAATGCAATAAGATCCCTCGGAACAATGGGTCATATATTATTTATGATTGGAGCTGGGTTATTACTTTCGGTTGGAACAAAAATTGATGAACGGTTTAGCTTAAAAAAATTTTCGGTCTTTCTTTGTGTATTATTTTCTATAATTACACTTGGTCTTTATAATATTTTCTGGTTAGTCAGTAAATGGACTAAAACCCGATATTATGCCTCTACAATTCCTTTTTATATACTAATTTTTTTCTACTCTATGTATAGAAGTGCTACCTCTTTCTTTGGAATGCACGTTAAGGAAATGAATCTGTTAATAAGCAGTTGGATGCAATTCGTTTATATCATTATTTTTTTGGTGTTTTGCTATCGGCTGGCACGTCAAATCGAGAAAGATTATCCGGGAAAAGTTTTCTTCAATAATTTTTTTATATTCATTGTAAATATATTTCATATCCAGCACATTATAAATCTTCAGGTGCCGGAGGAAAGCAGCACGGATGAGGAAGGTTTAAATATCGAGGATCATTTAGTGGAAGATTAGGATTTGATTCCAACAAAAATAATGGAGCCATTGTTATTTTAACACAGACAAAAACAACAATACATGAAAGCCAATTTACCAGAAACCGGACAAGAGCGCATCGTCATCATTGGAGCCGGATTTGCGGGTTTGGAATTTGCTAAAAAAATGGCCAAATCCAAATATCAGGTCGTTTTAATAGATAAAAATAATTACCACCAGTTTCAGCCTCTCTTCTATCAGGTTGCTACGGCCGGGCTGGAACCCAGTTCTATTTCTTTTCCCCTGAGAAAGTTATTTCGCAATAATAAAAATGTGTTTGTTAGAATTACAACTGTTGAGCAAATTTTGACAGAGGAAAAGAAAATTCTAACGGAATTAGGTGAAATTAACTACGACCATCTGGTGCTGGCGATGGGCGCAGATACCAACTACTACGGCAATAAAACGCTACAGGAAAAAACGCTTCCGATGAAATCCGTGTCCGAGGCGCTCTACCTTCGCAATACCATTTTTGAGGATTTTGAAAAATCCATTTCCGAGGAGAATTACGAGAAGCGACAAGGCTATATTGACATCGTGATCGTAGGCGGTGGCCCGACCGGGGTAGAACTCGCCGGTGCACTGGCGGATATGCGGAGCCATATTTTACCAAAAGATTATCCGGAGCTAAATTGTAAAGAAATTGATATTTATCTTATACAATCTGCACCAATATTATTAAAAGGAATGTCGGAAGAATCTTCAAAGGAATCAGAGCGATTTCTGGAAGACATGGGCGTCATTGTAAAAACAAACACGAGAGTAACCGATTATGATGGCGAATTTGTATATATGAATAATGGCGATAAAATTCGTTCCAAAAAGGTGATTTGGGCAGCGGGAATCAAGGCCAATGGCATTGATGGGTTACCGCAGGATTGTTATACCTACGGGAATCGAATTAAAGTAGATTCTTATAATAAAATTGAAAATCTATCTGACGTTTACGCCATTGGAGATGTTTGTTATATGGAAACGGAGCAAGCTCCTCAGGGACATCCCCAGGTGGCACAGGTGGCTATACAGCAGGGCGATAACCTGGCCGCAAATTTTAAAAGAAAATTAAAGAATATAACATTAGAATCATTCGTATATAAAGATTTGGGTTCTATGGCAACTATAGGAAGGAATAAAGCTGTGGTGGATTTGCCCCGGTTTAAGTTTCAGGGATTTTTTGCATGGATGGTTTGGCTGATCGTTCACCTGCTGGCGATTATCGGAGCGAAAAATAAATTATTTATCTTTTTAAATTGGGTATGGAATTATATCACTTATGATCAATCCCTTCGATTAATCATCAAACCTTCGGGGAAGCGGAGGCAGGAAAAGATTTCCTAGATTTTAATTTGTTTTTAGCCTATATATTTTGGCTTCCGTTTCATCAAAAATAATCTTTTTAGGATTATTTATATTATAATATTCAACAATTCCTGAATTTTTATTTCTATATACCTCATTTGTTGATTCTATTGCAACTAAATCGCCTCCATATTCACATGCACAATTGCGGATTGAATTCATTGCATTATTATGTTCCCCATCTATTCCTCCGGCTTTTTTTTTGGATTTACACATTCCAATAAGTTCATATTTTTCCAATACCTTTGCATCAACATTCAGTAATATTTTGGGTTGGCAAGGACTTTTCTTTGGGTATTTAATCTGGTCTTTTTCAGGTGTGAAGGTGGTATGGTAGAATGGTAATCTTTTTGTTCCTTCAATAATACATCCGGAAAAGAAAAATAAGATAAAAACAAAAACACATATCCGCTGAATACTTAAAAACATAACTAAATTTTTAATCCCAGTAAAGTTATTAATTTTTTTCCGAAAAATTATATGTTTTTAATTCAATTTTAATAAATTATATCCTCGAAGGTTCCTGTAACAATTCCTTCACCACTACCCTGCCCTTGGCTAAAACTTCCAGTGAGCAGCTATCTTGATGCAAGGTCTGACTCCAATATTTTTTAGCGAAGTCCTGAATGACTTCATATTCCCTTCCATCACAATCCAATAGATCCATTTCGGCGATGAAGGGATTTTCTTCCTCAAGTGTCACTTCGTATATGTAAGAGTCATATTTTTTAAGGTAGGCATTATACATTTGCGCGACGCTAAAGGAAGGGAGCAGGAAAATACAGTCCAGCCTGGAAGGCCAATGCGGGAAATCGGTTTTGCGAACTTCCTCAAAAATTTTTTCCTTGATATAATTTTTATAATTATTTGCTATAAAATCAGGAGTGGATATCCGTTCTCCGTACATGCCCAAAGTCAGGCTGGAACCAATCCCCAATTTTCGCTTAGACACATGATACATTTATTTATCGTTTATTTTTCTTTTTGATTAGGTTCATTATCTTCTTTAAAAATAATTTCATCTGTAAGATTCAATAAGCGGCTATTGTTCCACGCAATATAATCCAGATAGGCTACCCGGCAAAGTTTAATTTCTGCTTTGGTCAGTGAATCCGCCGTTTCCCAGGAAGGATTATTTAATATATTTATAATTTCCGGCGCATTTTTTACCGTTTGCTCCGTCTGAAAACGGGAAGGCAAATGCAGAGTTTTTCTAGCTAGTTGCAACTGCTCCGGCATAGCGGCCAAATAGGGTTGCAGGATTGCGATTTCCTCTTTTTGGAGGGTGGAATCTGCCAGTGCTGCTAACAATTTTAAATTAGGAATATATACATTGGGATCCCATTCCCAGTTTTTATTTTTATAAAAAAAATTATAATTAGTTTCTATATCTTTTTTTACTTTTTTAAAGGCAATCATTTCTCCATCGCTAATGCCTTCTTCAGATATATTTTGAATTTCATTATAACGATTTTTATAAAAAGTCATAATTTCATCCAGAGAAGTTTCCTGAGTCAAAATAAAATTTTCTGCCCGCATCACCGGACGCGCCCACGCTTCCTGCAAGCGATAAAATGCCCGATCTTCATTGGAAGTACATCCCAAAATGAAAGTTAATAATATGATAAAATATTTATTGGGCATTGTAAAATAATTATAAAAAAAATGTTTATTTAAAAATAATATGTCCAAATCTCAATTATTCCCTATATTGCAAAAAAACAAGCCACTCTTTTAAAAACTTATGGTTTCCTACTATATTAATGAGATAAAACATTCCCTACTGTTCTATTGAAATGGAAATCGCTATGCTACACTTTCCCAAATTCTGGATTTGTTTAATTTTTCTATGGCCAACTTTTTTATTGGCACAATTTAAAACCGCCAATCAGGAAAAATTTCAAATTAAAATTTCTAAAGTTGAATCACCACCTCAGATCGACGGTAAATTAACAGATAAAATATGGAATAACGCACAGAAAGCCAAAAATTTCTGGATGAAATGGCCAAAAGATGATGAGAAAGCATTGCTGGATACAGAAGTTCAACTTTGCCATGATGAGAATTTCATATATGTAGGAATTACCTGCCATACCAAAAGCGAAAATTACGTCATCCAATCCATGAAACGGGATGTGGATTTTTGGGATAGCGAGGGATTTGCCTTTATTCTTGATCCGATCAATCAACAATCCAACGGCTATCTTTTTGGGGTAAGTCCGGCGGGCGTTCAGTCTGAGGGTCTTATTACGGATGAAGGGATGTCCTTCAATTGGGATTTTAGCTGGCAGGCGGAAACCGAACGGCTCCCGGATCGCTGGACAGCGGAACTGGCGATTCCGTTCAAGGCATTGCGGTACGAAACCGACAAAAAAGTCTGGGGCATTAACTTCGTTCGAAGCGATCAATTTCACAATCAATATCATTCCTGGTGCCAGATTCCCTTGCAGTTTGGCGGCATAGATTTGGATTTTTCCGGGGCACTAATTTGGGAAACTGCACCTAAAAAGGCTGGTGGATTTGCTACGGTTATTCCTTTTGTTACCGGAGGTACCTTCCAGGAATTTGATCCGGAATCAACCACTCGCTATAAAGCCAACACGGGTGTGGATGCCAAGCTACCCATCGGTTCTTCCCTCAATCTCGACCTCA
>JAHDCK010000217.1:5308-8235 GCA_020629915.1 Saprospiraceae bacterium | reverse complement strand
AGATACCAATTAACTCAATCACTATTTGAATTATGTTTAATATTAATTATAGTGATGTTAATTCTTTTTAAGGATATTCAAATTGCCTTAAAAAAATAAATATACTAAAATTACTTTCCCGTAATCGCCTCCGCAGCCACCCAGGCCGTTGTCCACGCTGCCTGAAAATTAAATCCACCAGTGACCGCATCGATATTGAGAACTTCACCGGCGAAAAACAGCCCCGGCCATTTTTTGCTTTCCATTGTTTTAAAATTAACCTCCTTTAGTTCGATGCCACCAGCCGTTACAAATTCTTCCTTGAACGTACTCTTGCCTCTCACTTCCATTGAGCACCGACATATTATATCGACTAATTCTTGAATGTCTTTTTTTGAAATATTTGCCCATTGCTTATCCTCCATGCCTATAATTTCAAGCAGTCGTTGCCACAATCTTTTCGGAAATCCAAAGAGGGGAGTGAGTAGACATTTTTTTACTCCTTGTGTCTTTTTTATATTTAAAATGAAATCTTTTGTACTTTCCCAGTCTTTACTTATCCAGTTGATTTGAATATTAAAATTATAATTTCGTTCTTGGAGTATTCTGGCTCCCCATGCCGACAATTTCAAAACGGCAGGTCCGCTCAGCCCCCAATGCGTAATGAGTAAGGGGCCGGATTCCTCAAGCGGAGTTCCGGGGATTTTTATGGAAGCATCGGGCATAGATAGACCGGGCAGGTCTTTTATAATTTTATTTTTTATATTAAAAGTAAAAAGAGAAGGAGCGGGCGAAACAATTTGATGGCCAAGTTCAGCTATCTGTTTCCAGGCAGCATTACTGCTTCCGGTGGCTAATAAAATGTTTTTTGATGTATAAGTATTTTCTTTGGTTTTTATTTCCCAGTAATCCTTTTCAGTTTTCCGAAAGGACTTCATGCCCTCGTCAGTATGAAGTTTAATATTATAATTTTTTGCCGTATGTAAAAAGCAATCTATAATTGTTTGGGAGGAATTACTTTCCGGAAAAACCCGGCCATCGGCCTCTATTTTAGTGGGTACATTTTTCTCTTCCAACCAGGCCATCATGTCGCCACACATAAACCGATGAAAGGGCCCGCGCAACTCTTTCCCGCCTCTTGGGTAAAATTCCACGAGATCATTCGGGTCAAAACAAGCATGAGTGACATTGCAGCGTCCTCCACCCGAAATCTTAACCTTATCCAAAAAACGTTTCCCTTTTTCTAAAAGTAGTATTTTAAAATCAGGTCGTTTCTCAGCCGTTTGTATCGCACCAAAAAATCCTCCTGCTCCACCACCAATAACAATTAAATCCCATTCCATCCGCTTTTATCTTTTCTGCAAAAGTAAGTTAATTTATTACATCCACTCCCCACTCCCCACTCCCCACTCCCCACTCTTCACTCTTCACTCTCCACTCTTCACTCTCCACTCTTCACTCTTCACTAAAAAAACACCCCCAGCCCGTAAACGCCAACACATAAGCAATTATAATATTAAATAAAGATAAAAACTGATAAGGAGCATATTCAAAAGCACTTACCCCCAGCGCACCCATCATAAATACCCCTGAAGGTGTCCAAGGGGCCAGATTTTCCATCATGGTACCAGCATCTTCAATAGACCGACTCAACACCTTTCGCTTAATTTTCATATTATCAAATTTCTTATTGAACGTTGCGCCGATGATAAAACTCGTGGCGTATTGATTGCTTGTGGTGAGATTGGTGAGTAGGGTAGCGGTCAGGGCCGCAGCAATAGCCGAAGATTTTCTTTTGATACTATCCATGATAGAACGAATAGAAATCTCAATCGCCTGAATGACATCCAGCGTACCGATAAAGGCAAAGATCAAAAACGAAATCACAATCCCTTCTATCAGATTATACAAACCACCCCGGTTGAGAATTTGTACCACACCCGATTTTAATTCTCCACCGGAATACATCTCTGTAGAAAATCCACGATTGAAACTATTAAATATATGTTGTAAACTAAAATCCTGGAAAACCAGGGCGAGCATCATTGCCACCCAAGCCGAACCCAACAAAGTTAAAAATATAGGTTTTCTGGTAATGCTTCCCCATACGACAATTACCAAAGGAAGTAAAAGGAATATATTAAAATTAAAAATGCTCGATAGCTCCGAAAGGGTCAATTCCACCTCCGCCAGATTTTGAGTGGTCGTTTCCGCTCCGCTCAATCCGGGTGAAAAAAGGAAGTAAACGATCCCGGCCAGTAACGCAGCAGGGCCAGTCGTATATATCATAGATTGAATATGTTCCATGACATCTACGCCGGTCGCCAGGGAAGCGATATTAGTGGTATCCGACAAGGGGGACATTTTATCGCCAAAAAAACTCCCTCCGACAACAGCCCCGGCGGTCAGGGCAAGATTGGCATCATACACTTCAGAAATACCCATCATCACAATTCCAATAGTCCCCGCAGAACCCCAGGAGGTTCCCGTCAGCAAGGAAAACAGGATACAAACAATAAAGGAAAATATATAAATCCAATTGGCATTTATTAAGCCGATACCATAATAAATCAACATGGGAATCGTGCCGCTCACAATCCAACTCCCGATCAAAACCCCTATGGCAAAAAGTATCAAAATCACGGGAACGGCTTCCCCTAGTTTTTTTATAATATGCTCCTGAACCGTTTTCCAGGAATACCCCATTCTAAAAAGATATAAACTACTAAAGGTAATCGCCATCAAAATGAGCACTTCGAGCGGCAGTCGATCTCCACCAAAAAATTGAGGATGAATAAATAACCCGTAAATGAGCAAAGCAATGAAAAATAAAATGGGCCAGATAACCTGACCAACGGTATAGGATTTGGACATTGGTTTTTGTTTTCGGAAAGATACGGAATTCAAGTTCAAGTGCAAGAATCAAGATCAAATGACGAGCGAGGCGC
>JAHDCK010000217.1:0-5208 GCA_020629915.1 Saprospiraceae bacterium | reverse complement strand
CTTGAACTTAAATTCATTATCTTTGCACTATGAAATTGATTAGAAATTTTTGTGTCATTGCGCACATCGATCACGGGAAAAGTACGCTGTCGGACAGGATGCTGGAATTTACCAAAACCATCTCCGAGCGGGACATGCAGGCGCAGGCACTTGACGACATGGACATTGAGCGCGAGCGAGGCATTACTATTAAAAGCCACGCCATCCAAATGTATTATAATCACTCGGATGGTCAGGAATATACTTTCAACCTCATTGACACCCCCGGACACGTGGATTTCTCCTACGAGGTTTCCCGATCTATCGCAGCCTGCGAGGGTGCTTTGTTGCTGGTCGATGCCACGCAAGGTATCCAGGCACAGACCATTTCCAACCTCTATCTCGCCATCGAGCACGATTTGGAAATCATCCCGATTGTGAATAAAGTGGATATGGACAATGCAATGGTGGAAGAAGTAGAGGATCAAATTATTGATTTGATAGGTTGTAAAAGAGAAGAAATCATACCCGCCTCGGGAAAAACCGGACAAGGCGTTCCGGATATTTTTTCGGGGATTGTAGAACGGGTTCCGCCACCGAAAGGCGATCCGGAAGCACCGCTGCAAGCCTTGATTTTTGATTCTATGTTTAATTCCTATCGGGGCGTGATTGCTTATTTTAGAATACTAAACGGAACCCTTCGCAAGCGGGACAAGGTAAAATTTGTCGCTACGGGCAACGAGTACGAAGCGGATGAAATTGGCATTTTGCAACTCAATCAGGTTCCCAAAAAGGAATTGTCTGCCGGGAATGTGGGTTATATTATAACAGGTGTAAAAACTTCTGTGGAAATCAAAGTAGGGGACACGATTACCCTGAAAGATAATCCCTGTGAAGAAGCCATTCACGGATTTGAGTTGGTGAAACCGATGGTTTTTGCCGGGATATTTCCGATTGATAACGACGACTACGAAGACCTTCGGGACAGCCTTGAAAAACTGCAACTCAACGATGCCTCCCTCGTTTTTGAGCCGGAGACTTCCATCGCTTTGGGTTTTGGATTCCGATGCGGCTTCCTTGGAATGCTACATTTGGAAATTATCCAGGAACGATTGTCCAGAGAATTTGAGCAGGAAGTTATTACGACGGTTCCCAACGTTTCCTACTACGCCAACACCAAAAAAGGCGAACGTTTTATCATTAACAATCCGGCGGATTTACCCGATCCGACCTTGCTGGATTTTGTGGAAGAGCCATTCATCGAAGCCCAAATCATCACCAAGCCGGAGTACATCGGTGCTATCATGGAGCTGACTATCGAGAAGCGGGGCATGATGACCAATCAGGTTTACCTGACGACTTCAAGGGTGGAAATGACTTTTGAAATTCCATTAGCAGAAATTGTATTTGATTTTTATGATCGCTTAAAATCCATTTCGCGGGGTTATGCTTCCTTTGATTATCAACCCAAGGATTATCGCCAGTCCGAGTTAGTCAAGCTGGATATTTTATTAAATAGTGAAAAAGTAGATGCGTTATCTTCCCTGATACATAGAGATAAAGCCTATGCGTTTGGACGGAAAATTTGCAAGCGACTCAAGGAGTTATTGCCGCGTCAGCAATTTATGATCGCTATCCAGGCGTCTATCGGTGCGAAGATTATTGCGAGAGAAACCATTTCCGCCCTTCGAAAAGATGTAACGGCTAAGTGTTACGGTGGAGACATCACCCGTAAGCGTAAACTTCTGGAAAAACAGAAAAAAGGAAAGAAGAAAATGCGCCAAATCGGTAATGTTGAAGTGCCGCAAAAGGCTTTCCTCGAAGTCTTAAAGCTGGACTAGGGTTTTTTCCAATATTCCAATATTCCAATGGGTCAATGGGTCAATAGTGCAGCACTATTTATTCCTAGAGTTTGTAATAATTTTTTTCTTTTCGTAGAACGAAAGAGGTTCGACTCTTTTAGTCCCTTGGTTTTTATAATATAAAAATTTTTGGTTTTAGTTATTTTCCTGCCTTGATGTATTAAGGAATCTCTTTATATGTTAAAATCTATATTCTTTTTTGTCTTAAAATTTTAGAGTAATATATTTGGAGGGTATAATTTTCTTACTTTTTTAAACATTACTTAAATATATAAACCATGAGATTACTTCATATCCTTTTTATTCTAATTTTACTCCCTTTACAAGCTTGGACTCAAGAGACACCAGCTGATTTGGAGGAAGGAGCATTTTTTATTTTTAAGGAAGATGGAACCCTCCTACAAGAAAATGAATTTCGTGTTGAACAAAAAGTGTTTAGAAAAAAATATTATGATCTAAATGATGAACAGATCAAAATTTCAGAAATGAGATTTTTTCAAAATGCCGAAGGATATTACGGAGTGTATAAAAGGGGTGAAGTTATGGAAAGAGAAGAAGGCGGAGCTATCCAGTTGTTTTCAAAAATCCGAACCAGTACTGTAGGGGGGGAAAGGTCTTATACTGTGAGGTCTAAATATTTTTGTTATTCCAAAGATTTTGAACCCTTGGAACCCTTGAAGTTAAAAAACCTTGAAAAGAGTTTTGGATTTGAGAACGGCAATTATGCAAAAAAGGATAAAAATGTATATAAATATTTTTCATCCGCAAAAAAGAAAAGCAGAAACCAGTGGATTATAGGCGGAGCTGGAATAGGAGTATTCCTTGTTAACGGCGCCATTTTTAATAGTGTTTCAGAAAATGAGGATAAACGAGGTCTGGCTATAACTACTTTAGCTATAGGTGTAGGAGCATTGGCCACCACAGTCATTGCCCTTTTTACCATAAAACCTGAAAAAGATATGAAAAGAGCCATCAACGAATACAACAGGATTTATTAAACATTAATTTAAAGAAGATGAAACTATATATAAGTATTTTACTAATGTTTTGTGTTTCTTTTTGTATTGGACAGGAAACACCCGCAGAAATTAAATCAGGTGAATATTTTTTGTACCTTCAAAATGAAACCTTGTTAAAAGAGGGGAATTATGAAGAAAAGGAAAAATTTTCCAAATTTGTTTACTCTCATTTAAATGGAGATAAAATTAAATTAAAAGATATACGATTTTTTAGAAATGTAGATGGTTATTTTGGTGTTTACACTAAAAATAATGGGAACGGAAAGGGTGTGAGATTGATTCGGGAACGAGAGGGTGCCTTTGAGTTGTTTTATAAATCTCGAAATTGGAAGAATGATTTGGAAAGCAGAAGTGCCTTTGCAAATAAAAAATCATATTATTCAAAAAATTATGGGGAAATAAAAAAACTAAAGTATAAGAACGTGCTAGAAGATATGCAGTTTGACGGAAATGATAAAATGGGCCCAAAGCAAAAGGTAATATTGGAACACCTGGCAAAAGCTAAAAAGCAAAAACGCTTTAAGGGGATTGCACTTGGGGTTGGGATTGCTGGTTGCATAGCCGGATATTGGATGATAATTACAGACGACTCTCAGCAAAATATAAGAGGGTTACTTGTAGGTGGAGTAGGCTTAGCCGGGTTAACGGTCTCCAGATTTTTGGGTTCTCAAATAGAACTCAAGCGAGCCATAGGAGAGTATAATAGCTTATAAGTTTTTTTCCGAAATAAGGCATTTTTTAAAGAAAATGAAAATTTTAGCCATTGTATTCAAATGGAATCATTTATAATTTGTAATTTGTCTTGTTCATAAATTTATTCTCAAATAATTTTCATCCATTATGAAAAAACAAATAACATTTTTATTCTTTGCCCTGCTTTTAATTGTGGTCTCCTGTGATCCGGAAGACGATAATAATGATCCAACGGATACATCTTCCAATCAATACTATACGGATGCGGCGGATTGTGCCGGAAACACACCGGAATATAGCGTAGATATTGCACCCATATTTTCCAACAATTGTGCTTTTAGTGGTTGCCATGATGCCGCAACAGCTTCTAACGGAATTGTTTTTGAATCCTACAATGATGCAATTGCTGCCTTTGATGGCAACAAGGTGCTTTGCGCTGTCAATCACGGAAATGACTGTGAACACATGCCCAGGGATGCGGACAAACTTTCCGATGCGGATATTTTAGCGTTGACTTGCTGGGCCAAAAATGACTTCCCGGAATAAGTAAAGTAATATTTTAAAATTCTTTATAATTGAGGTTTTGGCTTTGTCAAAACCTCATTTTTGTTTTATAAATCAGTTGAAATTTATTCGCTATTTTTTTAGAAATCTTATATAATAAAAAATGTATTTTTATAATTTGTTTTTTGAGCTATATTTTCTGGATGGCCGGGCTGGGGTTTCTTTTAAACGAATTAAATATTTTTTCTTTAAATATTTATAATGAAAATCTGATTCAATGGGATGCAAAGTGGTATTACAGCATTGCTCAAAACGGGTATGAGTATAATCCCAATCAGGCGAGTAATTCCGGGTTTTTTCCCATGCTGGCTTACCTTTGGAAATGGACTCGGTTATCTGCGATTGGAATTTGCATATTGAATGGATGTATTCTTTTTGTTGGAATGTATCTTCTGAATCGCTTTTTAAAAATCCCCTTGGAAATTTTGTTTTTGGGATTGTCGCTGCCTTCCACCATATTTTATTTTTTGCCTTATACAGAATCTCTGTTTTTCCTTTTTGCATCGGGTATTTTAATCGGTGTTTATTACAACAAAGATAAATTAATATTTTTTTCTGTGTTTCTGGCCTCAGTTGCCCGACCTTCTTTTTTATTTTTGATTCCTTCCTTTGCTTTGGTGAGTTGGTGGTTTTCGGGTTCAATAAAACAGGGAATAATTTATTTCATGAAATTTATTTTTATTCCTTCTGCGCTTGGTTTGTTTTTAGTTATGCTCATTCAATTTTTCCAAACGGGAGTTTGGACGGGATATTTTTATATGCAAAGTGAATTTTGGGGAAGGCGATTGAACGGGCCAAGTTTGCCGTTTAATTGTTTGGAAGGAGATGCATTGTTGTGGCTGGAGGGCGGATGTTTTTTGTTGGGGTTATTGTTATTTTATTTATGGGTAAAAATGTTTTATAATTATTTTAAAAATAACAATTTGATTTATAATAAAACGATTGTTCTCGCCCTGACATTTTGTGTCATGTCTTTTCTAAGCGTCCTGCTATTCAACCCCAGGTGGGAGACTGGACGGACGATTTTGTTTAGTATCAACCGGCATTTATTGGTTCAACCCTTCTTTTTGATTTTGCTGGCGTTTTTATAT
>JAHDCK010000216.1 GCA_020629915.1 Saprospiraceae bacterium | reverse complement strand
AAAAGCGGGATGTTTTAATTTGCATCCCGCTTTTTTTTGGCTCAAAATGTTTCATTTGGTTGATAGTCATGAACGACTTGGTGCTAAATCTGCCATTTTTTCAAAAAATGGCAGATTTCAAACTTGGAAAGCAAATGACTTCACTTTGATCTTTTTTTATTTTAAAACAATAAATTTCGTATGATATATTTTATTTTTTGAAAAGAATCGTATATAATAGATTCCGTTTTCCAATGAAATATTTATTTCGTTTTGATCCTTGTTCAGAATTCCATTTTGTACTGTTTTACCATTAAAATCAATAACTTCATATTGATTAAAATCATTTTCTAAGTTGTCCAGGAAAATTTTATCTGAAACAGGATTTGGAAAGAGAGTAATTTCTTTCACAGGAACAACGGAGTTATTGGTTAGTTGGTCACAAGATTCATTATAAGCCACTCGAGGATCATCGTATAATAAACTAGTATATGTATCCCAGGCATTATCCTCATCCTTCAAAAAATAATTCAACCACGGAATCAGGTAATCAGCAACAATTTCCTGTTGCTCTTCCCTTGATATTGTAATAACGCCACCCGATGTACTTTCCCCAAAATCACAAGCCAGATTTTCCCCGGCAAAGTAACAATGAGCACCACCATGAATGCTGATTAAATATTTACATCCTGAATTTATAGCGTTGTAAATGGGAAGGTGGTGATCGATAGGTGGTGTAACGGCATCCCCGGAACCGGAAAAAATCAAGGTTGGCTTATCTACATTTGCGGCAGCGGCTATTGCAGAGGGATTGGTTTCTGCCGGGGCAAATCCCACATAAGTGGTTATACCCGAATTGGCTGCTGCCAAAACCCCGGCACCTCCCCCCATGGAATGTCCCATTACGCAGGAGCTAAGGCCCACGCTGTTTTCAAGGAGGCTTCCTGGTGTATTTTTCATATTTAAAATTTCCTGATTAGAAAATGCCAGATCCAAGCCGAATGTTTCGTGGCTGGGAGCAAACCCGGTTTCTGTATCCGGCAAAATAACGATATAACCTAAAGGCACCAGAGTCATCCAGAAATTTTCATAGGCATTGATACCCATCAAAAATCCATGACCAATGGTAACTACCGGGAAATTACCATCTGCGGGAACTGTAGTTCCGGCAGTCACAGGGAAATGAATCTGTATGGGGATATTCCTGTTTCGGCTTTCATCATAAAGGGTGAGGATTTCTGTTCCTACCGAAAACTGCGCCTGTGCGCAGAGGGTCATAATTGTAAATAGTAAAAATATTAATTTTTTCATATTAGTTATTTATTCTTCTATAAGAAACAGTTCAGTTGCTAATTTAACATCTTTTTTCTCTATTTCCAGGATTGTCGTTTGCCAATCTGTTGTTGGAAATAAGGTCTGGTACTTATCCGGTTGACCTATTTTTATTGGCATATCAAATTCCTTGACATCACATTCCCATTTATATTTTATTTTCAAACCTTTTTTTGATTTTTTTAATTCATATACAAATTTTGGAATATTTGAATGGTGTAAATATTGCTTAAAAAAGGCACTGTAATCCTTGCCTGTTTTTTCTTTTACATGTTGGTAAAATACTTCTGATTGAATGATAGAATAAGCATTTTTTGTATAAAATGTTTTTAATATATCTCTCCATAGATCGTCATCGTCAATTGAGCTTCTAAGAGAATGCAAAACCCAGGAACCTTTATAATAATGATCACTGCTTTCCCAACCGTCAAAATGAACATGTTCGGGTCCAATAATGGGTGCTTTATTTGTGATATGCTTTTTTTGACTTTCCAGGTATCGGACATAATCCTTGTATCCATGAACATATTCTACATATAATGCTTCCATATATGTTGTGAAGGATTCGTGAATCCACATTTCACTTCGATCCTGACAACTAATACTGTTGCCGAACCATTCGTGCCCGGTTTCATGAACAATAATATAATCAAAGTTCATATCTGAAGGGATAAGGCCTCCAAGATACCCCCGCATATATTTATTGCCGTAGGCGATTCCACTTTGATGTTCCATTCCGAGGTAGGGGGTTTCAATCAAGGCAAATCCATCTTCCCAAAACGGATATTTGTCAAAATAATATTCAAATGCTGCTAATATAACAGGCACTTGCTTAAATTGTTTTCGGGCTTTAGCTTCATTTTCTTTTAATACATAATAATCTAATGGGAGGACAGTTTTATCCTGGGCAAAACAGCTGTCTCTAAAGTGAACATAGTCAGCTATATTTATAGAAACATTATAATTATTAATTGGATAAGAAACTTTCCAGGAATAAGTAGTTTTTTTATTAGAATTTTTTGTATCAATTAAATTTCCATTGGAAACAGCCATTAAATCCTCTGGAACTTTTATTTTGATTATTATAGAATCGGGTTCATCAGACAGATGATCTTTATTGGGCCACCACAAACTAGCGCCTTCTCCTTCGCAGGCCACCCCAATCCAGGGCTTTTCATTTTTATCTTTTTTCCATACAAATCCACCATCCCAGGGAGCATTTTTGGCAATCCTGGGTTGCCCGGAATAATGAACGGAGATAATTCCGAGAGAATCAATTGCAAACTCATCCGGAAAATCCACAAAAACAGCGCCGTACTCTCGTTTAAATTTCAGCTTTTGGCCCTGGAAAAGAATATGATCAATATTTAAATTTTCCGCCAGATCAATTTGGAATTTTTTAAAAGGAGAAAGGGTTTTAAAATGAATATCACAAGAGCCTGAAAGGGATTTGCTGTTTGGAAAAACTTCAATATCTAACAAATAAAATGTGACATCATAACAGCTGCGTAAAGGGGTTAGATGTCCTTTTAAACTATCAGCTCTTGGGTAGGAAACATCATAAATTGATGAAGATTGAGCGAAAAGATTTGAAAAAAATAACTCACAAAAAATAAAAAGAAGAAAAGTTATTATAGATTGAGTACGTGTCACAACAAATTATTTTCTTATGAAAAAATGGATTAACTTAGGGAAAATAAGAGATTTATTTTGAGAAACAGGTTTTAATCAAGGATTTATTTTAAAAACCAAACAGAATATTCTAAATTTAAGCAAAAACCAAATTTGTCATGTTCCACTACCTAAAACACATTTTTCTAGTTTCTTTATTCTTTTCTTTTTCCATTTCCTTAATTGAGGCTCAGGGGTGTTCCGGAGTCTTTGCGGATAATCGAAAAATGAGTTCCATTCACATGCTCCAAACCACTGCCCAAACAATGGTGGTGCGGGGTAATTATGCCTATGCTATTTCGCTTACAAATAGTGAAAAAGGAATCACTGCTAAAATGGTCTCCAAAGGTGGGGTTGAATTGGGTCAGGACGATGAAGTGATTTTTATGGATGCCGGTGGAACCCGGAAAAGGTATGTTTTTATTGATATGGGAGAAGTTAAAGAAGTGAGAGGTGTCCCCAATTTTGAAAATATACTCCAATTGGATCTGAAAGCCGTCGAATGGTTTTCAAGAAGTAAAATTACTACAGTTTATATAAAAAATAATTCTAATAATCACATGAGAAAATTTACCGTTAATGCCAACAGGCAGGGAGAATTTCTCAGTATAAGTAAATGCTTTAATTCTACTTTGGATAAAAGCAAAGTGCGCGATGTAAAGATTAATAGTGATTTGAAAAAAGGAGGGAAGTCCGGTGGTAGCGGAGGCTCAACTGCTTCCAAAAGTGGAATACCCCGATCCGGTGGTGTGCGAAAGGTTGCAGATATTAGTCAACTCAATGATGAAGAATTGGCTCAGCTAAAGGAAGAACTGGCTAAAACCAAAGAGGAAATTCGTCAGATGATTGCAGATGAACGGGAAAAAGGAGTAACCGAAAAAGCAAAAATTGCGGAAGATGTGGCCAAAGCAAGAGAGAATGCTGCCACCCAGAAAAAGAAGTACGCAGATGAAGTCATTGAAGCCAGAAAAAAATCCTCAGAAGAAATTTCAAAATCTCAAGCAGAAGCAGCTGATGAGGTAAAAGCGTCCCGTTCTAAAGCTTCAGAAGAAATAGAAAAATCGCTTCTGGAGGTGCAGGATGCCCGAAAAAAAGCTACGGAAGAAATTCAAAAAGCTAAGTTGGAGGCCGCTGAACAGGTCGCTAAAGCCAGAGAAGATGCCGTTGCAGAATTACAAGCTGTTAAGGAGAAACTGGATATGGCCAAACTGGAATATGCAGACGAAGTTTCTGTTGCCAGAGAAAATGCAGATGAAGAGCTTAAAAATATACGGGATGAAACGGCCAAAAGAATTGCGGATGCAAGAGAAAAAGCTAAAGAGGAACGGGATTTAACGGCTCAGGATGTCAAAGTTACGAAAGATAAAGCCGCACAGGAAATCCTGGTAACCCGGGAAAATACAGCTGAAGAAATTGCTCAAATCAGGGAAAATGCCGTGTTGGAAAAAGAAAAAATTGCGCTGGATGTAGCGGAAGCCCGAAGAAGAGGAGCAGAGGAAAAAGCACTTTTGCAGGAAAAAAATGCTAGTGATGTGGCGGCTGCAAAAGAACAAGCCGCACGACAAAAAGAACAAGCTGCTGTCGATGTGGCTGAGGCCAGAAAAAAAGCAGCAACAGAAATTGAGCAAGCGAGAAATACAGCAATGGCCGAGAAAAAAGCCTCTCAGGAAGAAATTGCCAAAACCAAAGGACAAACGGCTGAAGAAATTGCAGCAACCAAAGCTAAAGGAGATGAAGAAAAACAAAATCTTGCCGAAGAAGTAAAGGCAGCTAAAGAAAAAGCAACCTTAACCATTCAGGAAATCGCAGCAAAACAAGCTTCGGATGTAAAGGAAGCGCGAAACAATGCAGAAGCTGAAAAAGCTAAAATCGGGGAAGAAGTAAAAGCTGCAAGAGATCGGGCTGCTGAGGAAATGAAAAAAATTCAGGAGGAAGTAGCTGCGAATATTAAAGCTGCTCGTGAAAAAGAAAAAGAGGCAAAAGAACAATCGGCTAAAGAAGTCGCCACAGCTAGAGAAAATGCCACACTGGAAGTTCAAAAAGCTCAGGAAGAAGCAAAAAATAAAGTAGTCGAAGCCAAATCAAATTCTGAAAAGGCCCGGGATACTTATGCCCAGGAAGTTTCTAAATCAAAAGAAAATTCAGATAAAAAGATTAAGGAAATTCAAAGTGAAGTCACTAAGAAAATTGCAGAAATAAAAGCTAAAGAGCAAGAACTGGCAGGGGCTTCTTCTCAACAGGTGACCGAGGAAAAGAAAAAGGCAGCACAAGAAATTATTGAAGTTCGGGAAGCAACTGCAAGAAAGGTAGCCAAGATGAAAGAAGAAGCCGAATTGGAAAAACAAAACATCTCTGATCAAATGTCGGAGGAAAAGAGAAATGCAGCAGAGGCTTTAGCCAAGTTGCAGGAGGAAGAAGCTAATAAAATGGCTAAATTAAAAGAAAGTGCCGCATTGGAAAGAGAAAAAATTGCCAACGAGGTCAGCCAGGCCAGAGAAAAATCAGCCGAAACACTGGCCAAACTTCGGGAAGCTGAGGCTAATGAAATAAAAACCATCAAAGAGGAATCTTCCAAAGAAAAAGAAACAGCGAAAATAGAAGCGCTGGAAGCCAAAAAACAAGCTGCCGAGGATGTCGCCCTGGCAAAAGAACAGGCAGCTAAAGAAGTAGCTGAGGTCAGAGAAAAAGCAGCTGTAGATGTGCAGGTTGCTGAAGATAAAGCAGAGGAAGATAAAAAACGCATTCGCGATGAAGTGGCTAAAGCACAGGAAGAATCCGAATTTGAAGTAGCCAAAGCCCGACAAGAAGCTATTGATAAAAAAGGTCAATATATAAAAGAAACAGAGGAAGCACGAGATGAATCTAATCAGGAAATGACCAAGGCCAGAAAAGAGGCAAGTGAGGCTATTAGCAAAGCAAAGGCAGAGTCCGCAGAAGAAATCAAACGAGTAAGAGAGGAAACAGCTAAAGAAATTGAAGCGGAAAGAGCCCGGATGGGTGAGATTGAAAAGGAAATGGAAGCCTTGAAAAAAGAACTGGAAGAGTTGAAAAGGAAAAAACAAAAAGCGGGTTCAAATTAAGATTAACAATTATTAATTTAAAAATAATATAAAGTCACTCTGAAATATTCGGAGTGACTTTTTTATTTTGGGCTTCAAATCGTAAAATCAATGCCTCCTATGACTTATTATATTAAAACTTATTTTTATTTAATTTTTGTTGTTGTATTTGCCGGCAGTTGTGCTAATGTTATTTATCCCGACCGCTCTCAATTTCAAAAAGATGGAGAACCTGTCCCAACTGTTACATTGAATAAATATAAATCCGTACAGGAGCGGCCTGAGCAAAATGAAAAAGTGGCAGTCGCCCTTTCCATCTCAGGAGGAGGTTCAAGAGCTGCCAATCTCGGTGTCGGGATTATGCTTGGCTTGGAACAATTAAAATTATCCAATACCCGAAATGCACTTCAGGAAATTGATTATATCTCCACCGTTTCAGGAGGAGGGTTTGCAGGTGGTTCATATATTGGTGCATTGTATAATCATTATTATTATAATAGAAGCATAGAATTTAAGTTGAGCGATTACTGGAAAACTAATATTCAGGAACATCTGGCTCATTCCTATGTGAGTGATTTGGTCAAGGCTAACTTTCATCCCTGGTATTGGTTTACCTTTATCGATGACGGAGATGCCCTTGAAAAAGCCATTGATGATCACGTTTTATTTTATAAATATAGAAATTCTAAAAATAAAAAATTGCCTAAGGACGAAAGGAAAAAAAACAGAAGTATCACTTTGGGCGATTTATTTATTGATAAAGATAGTATAAACAAAAAAGTTATTTTTCCTATGATGGTAGCCAATGGATCCACACTGGATAAAATGGCCATTTTTCCTTTTGCTCCGGATGTCATGGAAGATTATCAAATAGCCGGATATTCTCATCGACTGAAAAATATTAAAAATAAAAATAAGATGAATCCCTATGAACTTCCCTTGGCTGTAGGGATAAAAGCCAGTGGAAGTTTTCCGGTTTTGATTTCTAATACGACTCTAATGAGCCACTATCATCCGGAACGAAAATACCTTCATGTGATAGATGGAGCCATGACTGATAATCTGGGCTACGAAACGGCAATGGATATTTTGAAGCAGGATGATGCAGTGAAATCAAAAGTCTTATTTATAGTTGATGCCGATAATGCCGGTATGCGACCGACGTTTTCTAAAAAACAAAATGCGGCTTTTTCTATGAAAGTTTATGGGAGATTAGCTTCCAGTGGATTGGATGCCCGTAGAAATACCCTGACGAAAGAACTTCTATCGGTTGGAAAAGAAACAGGGATAGTTCCTATATATTTTAGTTTTAATGTGTTGATTGAGGGGAATGAGGCTGTTCCGCCTCCTTCCATTGATGTGGATGAGCAGGCTCCGAGAATGATTGCAAAAATGAAAGAAGATATGGATGCCTTAACGCCGTTAGATATGCAGGTTTTATATGAGTTAGTTACAAATGTCGGGACAAAATACACCATTGAAGATTACGAACAGGAATTGTTAATTCTTACCGGGCAAAAAATTGTGCGAATGAAGCAGGATGAAATTATAAAAGTGTTAACCAAGTAGTCAATTTAAACCGCTGAATAGAATGTGGATATTGCTAGGCGTTCTGGTCCTGGTTTCCGTCAGGCAAAACGAATACGCCTTGAGGCGTCTCTCTTGACAAGAAAAACCGGGCTCAAATAATTAGATAAAGGCTATTAAATTTTCCTTGGTTTAACTTGAGCCACTAGCCTAGCTCCTCTGGAATAATGATTTATCAGACTTTTTAAATACTAATTTCTTTTACTATTAATTATAATTTTTTATATAAAACTTGTATTGTTTGTTTTGTTCTGCTGAATTTTGCCTGTCAAAATCACCCGGAAAAAATGCCTGATGTTCCGGGGCCAAATATTGAAAACCAAAGAAAAGGGAAATCAAAGAAAGATTCTGTTTTGCACATCCTAAAATATTGGGAGCAGGGTCACAATCATAACGACCTTAAAAAACTCAGTTATGTATATGCAAAAAAAGTATGGTTTTATTCCAAAAGTAAAACCAATTCAGAAATAGTCAGGGATAAGGCAAAGGTATTGGATTTTAAGGGAAGTTATAAACAACGCCATGAAGACTTAAATGTTCGGTTTGTTCAGGTCGATGAGAAGGAGGAGGCGCATTGTATTTTTAATAAAATATCTACCCGCTCTGAAAAAACAGACTCTTCCCGGATCATT
>JAHDCK010000215.1 GCA_020629915.1 Saprospiraceae bacterium | reverse complement strand
TGGGATGCTATGGAAGCCAGCCGGAAGATCATTTCAGCCAACTGGTTTTCTGCGTTTGGGTTTTTGTTGTTGCTAACACTTATCAACTTAGCTGGATTGCTGGTTTTTTGTGTCGGCATGATATTCACTATACCTCTGACGATGATGGCAACTTACTGCGCCTGGAAAGACATTACTGGATATGGCTCAGATGAGGAGGAGGATATTGTACATCACTTAGTAGATTAATTTTAATTCACTCAACAAAACAACTAATATGAAAAAATTAAGTCAAAGTCAGATTGATGATGCTGTTAGTGGCAATTATGAATTTGAAATGAGTAAATGGATTAGCGAGGGATTTCGTTTAACCCAACAATACCTGGGAGGGTTTATTGGAATTTATATTCTTTTCTTTCTAATTTCTATGGTTGTTGGATTCATCCCTATTATTGGCTCTGTAATTTCCAATATTGTTATTGCTCCTGCTCTTACTGCAGGTGTCGTTCTTATGGCCCACCGAATAGATCAGGAACGGCCATACGAGTTTAATGATTTTTTCAAGGGATTTGATTACATCAAAGACCTGGCAATCATAGCATTAATTATGATAGGCTTAATGGTCTTGTGTTTTCTACCGATGATATTTGGTTTTGCCGGCTCCGGTTTTTTTGAATTCATTAATGATCCTGTCAATGCCCCAGAACCACAATTTTCAGCACTTTTCGCTCTAGGCGGATTGATCTCGATTATTCCCTTGATTTATCTGGCAGTTTCTTATCTATTTCCCTACCACTTCCATTTGTTTGGAGACCTTTCCGGTTGGGAAGCCCTTGAAACCAGCCGAAAAACTATAGGGAACAAATTTGGTTCTTTCTTGCTTTTCATTTTTGTTTTAAGTTTAATAAACATTGCCGGAGTATTGGTGCTGTGTGTTGGAATTTTATTTACTATCCCCGCTACAACTATTGCAATGTACGCCGCTTTCCGAGACATCACCCGTTTAAACGAAGATTCAGAGGATGATCTGTCAGAACATCTTGTAGATTAAAATTTACCTAAGAAGTTTTCTGTAAGGAGCATGGAGTACACTCTATGCTCTTTTTTATTAAAACATAATTAAAATTTAAAAATAAAAGGTATATTTAAGCATAATAAATCATATTAAAGTAATCTATAATGCTTAATTTTTTAAATTTTGTGTTTATCTTTTTTCATCTTTTTCACTGGAATGCACCCACTCCTGCTGATTCCTTCCAAATCCAGATCATTGCCACACACCCTTCCTGCACAGCAGGCACTGCTGACGGAGTACTCAAAATCTATCCCTCCAACGGGCAACCTCCTTTTCTTTTTATTTTAAACGATACACTGGAAAACACTACAGGAATATTTGAAAACTTACCAAGTGGAAATTATCATATATATGTAGAGGATGATGCCGGGTGCACGGTCGAAGAGGAGAAATTCCTTGGCATCAATATTATGATAGATGATATTCCTGATATTTATATGGGAGAGCAAGTACAGATTGACATCCAATTTAGTAATTTTTATGACAGCCTAAAATATGAACCAAAATACCACCTGTCCTGTATTGACTGCCCCAATCCAATTTTTAATGGTTTAGATTCCCAAACGTATACCGTTACATTTTTTCGGGATGATTGCATTTCTTCGGCTCAGTTTTCCGTTAATGTAAAACCCCCGAATATTTTCATCCCCAATGTATTCACCCCAAACGGAGATGGCACCAATGAATTCCTTCCGGTATTTTCAAGTTCCGGTGTTAAAATAATAAAGTCATTTAAATTATATACACGCAGAGGTAAGTTGATATATTGGAAACAAGATTTTCTTCCAAACAATCCCCGTGTTGGGTGGGATGGAACGGGCAATGAAAATGATCATTTATACCCTCAGGGAGTTTATCGGTACGTTGCAAAAATTGTAAATTTAAAAGGGGTGGCAGGATATTACTATGGAGAAGTAAATCTTATTCGGTGATTTTTTTATTATAATTAAAACACAAATTCATCGCTAGTAAGGAATTAAAAAAAGCATAAAACAAAACACCCTGTTGTCGCTCCAGCATACTTTCTGTCAGGAAAGCCATCATTATCAAACCTAAAAAAAACAAATACACAGGTTCTTCATGTTTCCAGGCCAGAAGAAATGGAAAAATTAATCCTGCCAAAAGCAAAAGCCCACCGGGAATCCCCAGAGCAACCGTTGTTTGCAAATACTGGTTGTGGGCATTTTGATTAGCTTCAAGCGGACGGATATAATTTTTTTCTTTGTATATTTCCAATAACGCATCCTTGGAATCCCCTGTGCCTACTCCAAAAGGATTACTTTTAATAACAGTCCTTGCCGCATCCCAAATTTCACTTCGCACATTCGTTGTTCTTCCGTTTTGCTGAAAGGCTTCCTCTACTGCAGCCTGCAATCGCATCTTGGTATAAGGGAATAAATTTAAAAAACCAACAGCCAAAATCCCCCCTGCCACCATGACCACTCCAAACTGTTTCCATGTTTTATTTTTTATCGTATAAATAAAATATCCAATTAATAAAACAGTCAACAGGGCGATTAATCCCATTCGCGCAGATAGCAGCAATACAAATATAAAAAACCACCCTGCCAGACTCAACCATTGTATCCGCCGGTAAATTTCTGACTTTTTAGAATTAAAAAATTCTACTAATATAAAACAAATAGCCAATCCAAAATAAAGGGATAAATAGGCTGGATGTCGATCCAGATAATCAGCCAGACGCTCGTAGAAAAAATGATTGGCTCCTGTTTCTATCCAGGTAAAAAATGCTCCGCCGATACACCAAAGGGAACCTAGCAAACATCCCAGCAAAAACGCATAAAATATTTTCCTATAAATTTTATCAGAAATAAGCGGCCCGGTAAAAAGAATAAGCGGTAAAAAAAACAGGGTAAGTTTAGTTTCCAAATCAGAAAGACCAAAGGACGAATTTTCTGACCAGGCCATTCCCAGGATGTAAAGCAAGTACAAACCTAAAAAAAGAAGAGGTAAAGGATATTGTATTTTTTTATGATTTTTAAAACAATATCCTCCTGCCCCCCACACCAGGAGCAAAACTCCCAGAAACAGGTTGGTCAATGCACCGGACAATGGCAGCATCAACGCAACTCCCATTAAACAATATTCGTATATATTTCGATATGTTGTCTTGTGGCTTTCCAAATTATACAAAAGAAAAGGGGTACTTGAATAAGCACCCCGTTATTTGAAATATAAAATTTTATTATTTTATAAAAACTATTTTAGCTTTTGTTTTACTTCAATAATCTCATAACCTTCAACTATATCTCCAACTTTTATATCATTATAATTTTTAATAGAGATACCACACTCCAAACCTTTGGATACTTCCTTTGCATCCTCTTTAAAACGCTTTAAGGAAGCAATCTCTCCCTTAACGCCTTCTTTGGTTGGATACACCACAATTCCATCCCGAATCAACCGAATATGAGAATTTCTGTTAATTTTTCCATCCTGCACAAAGCATCCTGCAATGGTACCAATTCTTGAAATCTTATACGTTTCTCTGACTTCGACCTGTGCAGTGATTTTTTCTTCATGGGTTGGTTCGAGCATTCCTTCCATCGCCATTTTTATCTCTTCAATGGCATCATAGATAACGGAGTACAGTTTAATTTGAACCCCTTCTTTCTCTGCCAATTTACGAGCAACTCCGGAAGGACGAACCTGGAACCCGACAATAATCGCATCGGAAGAAGAAGCCAAATTCACATCATTTTCCGTAATCGCACCAACCGCACTATAGATGACATTTATCTGAATGGTTTCCACAGATAATTTTAAAAGAGAATCCTTCAGGGCTTCTACAGAACCATCCACATCTCCCTTGACGATCAGGTTCAATTCCTTAAATGTACCCAATGCCAATCGACGACCGATTTCTTCCAAAGACAGACGCTTAGTTGCTCTGATTTCCTGGTTGCGATTGATTTGCGCACGACGGGAAGCCAACTGACGAGCATCCTGTTCACTATCCATCACCTTAAATTTCTCTCCCGCTTGAGGTGCACCGCTCAATCCAAGTACCAAAACCGGGGTAGCCGGTCCGGCCTCTTTCACTCGCTTACCACGCTCATTAAACATGGCTTTGATTTTACCGGAGTGAGCTCCTGCAACCACTGGATCTCCAATTCTCAAAGTTCCATCCTGTACTAAAATTTTGGCGACGTATCCTCGTCCTTTATCCAGGGAGGCTTCCAAAACAGCACCGATAGCCGGGCGAGTTGGGTCTGCTTTCAGTTCCAGCATTTCTGCTTCGAGTGAAATCCGCTCAATGAGTTCCTGAATTCCTGTTCCCTGCTTGGCAGAGATATCTTGTGAGCCATATTTCCCTCCCCAGGATTCGACCAGGTAATTCATGGCAGCTAATTTCTCCTTGATATATTCCGGACGGGCGCCATCCTTATCTATTTTATTGATAGCAAAGACAATAGGGACATCGGCAGCTTCGGAGTGACTGATAGCCTCTTTGGTTTGGGGCATGATATCATCATCTGCTGCTACAATCACCACGGCAATATCTGTTACTTTGGCTCCTCTTGCCCGCATGGCAGTAAAAGCTTCGTGACCAGGTGTATCGAGGAAAGTTACTTTTTGTTTTTCGCCCTCTTTATCGAGATAAACTTCATAAGCACCGATATGCTGGGTGATTCCTCCTGCCTCTCCATCGGCTACGTTTGCTTCCCGGATATAATCGAGGAGAGAAGTTTTACCGTGATCCACGTGACCCATTACTGTAACAATCGGTGCACGGGGAACCATGTCTTCCTCCTTGCTTACATAATCATCTTCAAATTCATCTGCCTCCGCTTCCGCACTAATAAATTCTACCTCGTGGCCAAATTCATCCGCCACCAACTCGATAAGCTCTGCATCCAGTCTTTGGTTGATAGATACAATTACACCGAGATTCATACAGGTCATAATCACCTCTGAAACAGAGACATCCATCAATCCAGCAAATTCACTTACAGAAATAAACTCCGTTAATTGCAGTTTACCCGTTACTTTTTCCTGTTGACGCTGTTCTTCCTGTTCTTTTAATCTATCCCGGTTACTACGGCGCAGTTTCTGTCGGGTTTTCTTACCCGCTCCGGACATACGCGCCATAGTTGCTTTGATTTTTTCCTGAATTTCCTTTTGGGAAACCTCTTTTACCGGTTCATTCTTTCCACCTCGGCGGTTGCCACCTCGGCGGTTGTCACTGCTTCCACCTCTGCCTTGTTGTCTGTTATTAGATTGTGGTGTATTTCCGGTAGAACGAACCACCTTTTTTCTGCGGCGTCTTCTTTTTGGAGCATCACCGCTTTTTTCTCCTTCTTTAGAATCTTTTTTCTTTTCAGGTAAATCAATCTTACCAACGACTTTAGGTTGCTTTAACTTAACTTTTTTACGTTCCTCAACTTTCTTTGGTTCTTTTTTCTTTGCTGGTTTTTTGAATTTTTTGGTATCAATTTTACCCAGAATTTTCAATCCCTTAAGGGTTGGAGTATCCGCTCTCAATAACCCCTCTTTCTCTTTTGGGGCTTTCTCCTCTTTCTCTTTTGTTTGTTTTTTTGGTTCTTCAGGTTCTGGGGCAGGTGTCTCTACCGTTGGCTCTGCTTGTTTTGGTTGTTGTTTTGGTTGTTTTGGTTCCGGAGTGGGTTCAGATTCTGCTGGTGTAGGTTCTGGTTCAGGGGCTTTAGTCTCAGGTATTTGAGGTGGAGTGGGTTCTTCTGGTTCTGGTGTGGGTGTAGGTTCTGGTTCAGGGGCTTTTTTCTTAGGTTGTTTTTTCTTGTTTTTCGTTTCGCTAACCAGAGCATCCAGATCGATTAAAGCTGAATCCTCGGAAGCAGGCTGATTGGAATCTACCTTATCCACAATGGTAGTGTCCCCTTCTGCTTCTGCTTCGTCTTCTTTCTTTTTTCCACGAGCCAGGCCGATTTCCAACTTATCTGCCTTCACCTTGAGTTGAAGTGATTTTTGAAAATCAGCATAAAGGATATCGCACATCTCGTCCGGCACGCTGAAAGTAGGGCGATTTTGAATTTCAAATCCCTTCTTTTTCAGGTGCTCCACGATAGTTGCGGTTCCTACATTTAATTCTTTCGCAATCTTAACTAAGCGTTTCGGCATTCGGTAGATTTAAATTGTTTCCTAAAATTATAACTTGAGATTGTGTTAAAAAAGTTCAATCTCTTGTTTTTATTATTTTTTGAGATTTTAAGCACAATGCAACATAAGAGCATGTTTAAATTTTCATGATTGAGAGAAAGTCTTCAAATTTTATTTTGGAAGAGGCAAATTTTGCAGTCGGATGCGGGCAATCCGACGAAAAATTTAACGAAGTCCAGAATAAAATTTGTGGCTTGTAGCCGATTAATGGAATTTTAAACATGCTTTAAGTTCCTATTGCTGTTCATCTTCAAATTCTACTTCCAAAATCTTCATAATATCCCGAACGGTTTCCTCTTCCAGATCTGTTCTTCTTACTAACTCTTCTACACTCAATTTAAGAACACTTTTTGCGGAATCACATCCGATTGATTTTAGTTCCTGAATGATCCAAGCTTCAATTTCATCGGAAAATTCATCTATATCGATATCGTATTCTGTTTCATCCGTATCCCGGAATACATCTATTTCAAATTCTGTCAGTTTACTGGCTAGTTTGATATTCATCCCTCCTTTTCCAATGGCCAAAGACACCTGATCCGGCTGAAGGAATACAGACGCACGCTTAGTATCTCCGTCCAACTCAATTCTGGTCACCTTTGCAGGAGTCAGTGCACGCTGGATAAAGAGGTTATCATTGTTTGTATAATTAATTATATCGATATTTTCGTTTTTTAGTTCCCTAACGATGCCATGAATTCTCGATCCCTTCATTCCGACACAGGCTCCAACCGGATCAATTCGGTCATCATAGGACTCTACGGCGACCTTAGCCCGCTCGCCCGGCATCCGTACAATTTTTTGTACAGTTATCAATCCATCCTCGATTTCCGGCACTTCCTGTTCCAGTAATTTTTCTAAAAATAAATTATCAGTACGGGAAACAATAACCAATGGATTGTTATTTTTCATCTCTACTTTTCGGATCACTCCCCGCACCATATCTCCTTTTTTGAAAAAATCTCCACGAATGGTTTCTGATCGGGGTAGAATCAATTCATTCCCTGTTGCATCATCCAATACGAGAATTTCTTTTTTGAGCACCTGGTGTACCTCTGCCAATACAATATCTCCAACTCTGTCCTGATACTTTTTAAAGACCTCATCTTTTTCCAGTTCAAGAATACGGGAAATGAGTGTTTGGCGAGCGGCCATAATAGAACGACGCCCAAAGTCGGCAAGAAATAATTGCTGATAACATTCCTCTCCTACTTCGTAATCCTTTTCAATGGCTTTGGCCTCTGAGAGAGAAATCTGGCTTCGATCATCCATGACTTCCCCGTCAGGGACAACTTCCCGAACTCTCCAAAGCTCCAAATCTCCCTTGTCTGTATTGACGATAACGTCAAAATTTTCATCTGTCCCGAATTTTTTTCTAATCAGTGTACGAAATACATCTTCCAGTACCCGCATCATCGTGGGACGATCTATATTTTTACCTTCTTTAAACTCAGAAAACGAATCAACTAAGCCCATAATCAAATTTTTCTTTTAAATTCTAACAGCCTGAAGATCAAAATCCCCAAGCCTATTTTTTAGAAAACGATACTTTAACGATCGCTTTTTTTATATTATTAAATTGAATAGTTTGCTGTAAGATTTCCCTGATTTTCTTTTTCTTTTCTTTTCGTATGACTTCGTATTCCAAAACGAAATCTTCTTCATTCACTTCTGTAAGTTTTCCTTCCAGTGTTTCATCATCAGGGAAGGTCACTTTGAGTTTTCTTCCTTTGTTTTTGATGTACTGACGGCGGGATTTCAGAGGTTTACCCACACCTGGAGAAGAAACATCAAGCACATATTTTTCCCCTAACCAGCCAGCTTCGTCAATGTGGTGTTGGAGGTAGCGATTGATTTTTGCACATTTGCGTATTGTCATAGCAGAATCACTCTCTACGAAAACACTCACCTTGTTGTTTTTGCCGATTTTTATTTCTACCAGAAAGCAATCCGTAAACTCGGGTTCTTTAAACTTTTCTTCCAGTAGTTGGGTAATATTGGCCTCTAAATTCATAAATCTAATAAAAAGAGGGGACAAAAGATTGTCCCCTC
>JAHDCK010000214.1 GCA_020629915.1 Saprospiraceae bacterium | reverse complement strand
ACAAAGCAAAAACAAGTTCCATGCAAGTATGATCTTTTATTGAACTTCATTAAGGAAACGGGGCCAGGTGAATTGGCCGAACACCTTAAATGCGTCAGGCGTGAAGCATTATTTAACCCTATGGGGGAAAGTGTGGATGCCGGAGCGATGGACTTTGAAGCGGTAGAAGATTTGGAGCGTTTACTTTTAATTACTGCATTAGCCTAATTGAAAAATCCCTGATGGCCGGGAGGTCGTCAGGGATTTTTTTTAACCTTTTCACATGAAAAACTTACTTATTTTACTTTCGATTGTATTATTATCTTCCTGCGCCCAGACTATCACGGTCAATTACAGCATGGAACCGGAAAATAATTCCACTTTAGTTTTACAACCTGTCAAGGCCGTAAACGGTACATACGTTACTATCAATGATCAAATGATAGTAAACAAGAAATATGTAAAAAAAGTGATTATAAAGAAATTGCCAGAAGGAGAACATACTGTAAATATGTCATCTGAAAGTTGGTATTATAAAACGCCGATGGATTATAAGGAAACGGTAACGGTAAAGAACGGGCAGGAAACTACAAAGCTGGTAACTGTGCCGCCCTACTCGAATGGGTATTGGGCGTATGTTATTTTAATGCCGTTGGTAGGTGTAGGAGCGAGTATTTTAATTGGAGGGTTATAAGCCTGATGTTGCACCTATAATAACTCCAAAAATATATATTGCCAACAAAAGCATTCCATTTTCACCAAAGCACATAAGAATAGATACACTTATTATTGATAACCAAAAAAGGATTTCTTTTAGCCTGTCAGCTTGATTGTTACTTTTCTTTTTCATAAGGATAAAATTCTGGTATAGCTTTTAGTCCGGGGTTTCCATCATGGTTAAATTCAGCACAGGCAGCGTTTACGCTTTCCTCTGTTGTCCACACGCACGCCCCCATTTTAGTGGGCCACATTCTATATTCTTTATCATCTACATCATAATGGACGTAATGCGTTTTTTGTTTATCCTCAAACTCTAAACGGATCATCCAGTAGTCCTGTTTAAGCACAGAAATTTTTTCCTTACCTGTTACCCTTCTGAATCTCCGTTTTCTTTTTGGTCTTTTTCGCATAATGTTTTATTATATTCTACAACTAACGTTAAAACTCTTTTATATAATCTTTTTTTCGCTTTATCCAAATCAAATCTTGATTCTCTTAAAGCATGACTTACAAAATTACCTAGCAAAAACAGTTGATATAGTTTTCTTATATAAAAACAGTTTAAAACTAAAAATAACTGGTCGAAGGAATCTGCTGGACACCATAGGGCAGCATATCCTTGGTAGGCGTATCCTTCCTGAATTATAAAATACCATCTTCCATCCTCGGCTAAAAAACTATCTCCCGGAGTAGGCTCTTGTCCTTCCTGTGCTACGAAAGCGGCCAGTAGTAGGTCGTTGTTTTTCATAATAAATATATGTTCTCTAATGACAAAAAAGGAACTTTTATGTTTTGATTCGTTGTAACAAACCAATAGTAACCACCAAGTCGGCCTTCAAAATTGGCAGCTACAAAACTATCTTTTTTAGGTGTATCAGGAATCAAAAACATTGTAGAGGAAACTACATTCTTTATATCCCAAACTGTTGCCTTCCGACGTGGAGTTACTTTTAGTTCTATCATTTTAAATCTTGGCTGAAATTACTCCTTGATAATTCAATCTGTTTCGTCTTTTCCTTTACTATCTCTAAGCAAACACGATCTCTCTCAAGTTCTAATCTTACTTTTTCATTTTTTAGCTTCAAACGATTACACATGATTGTATTAATGCTCTCATCGTTCATACTAGCAATAAAAGCAAGCAAAATAACAGTAGCAGCACATATAAAAGTAATACCCATAAGTAAGAAAAATTTAAGCATCAATTTTTTTATTTAACATTCCTTTTTCCTGAATATTTTTTTTCAGGTCAGCTTTTGCGCCTAGCATTTTATTATAAAATGCTTTATCATTTCTTAAAAAATACATTTCTATTTGCGCTATTTGTTGTGAAATGATATGTGATATTTCTACATCTAAATCTGTGATGGCGTACAATCTAACTATCAAGTTGGAGTAAAAGTTTATGACATCATCTTTACTTAGAGTGAGTTTTAAATCTAATTCATACATAGTTTTTTGTTTTATCTGTTTTAAAAGCGGGACGGACAAACTAAACCCCATTTTTGCCCGTCCCCTACACACAAACACTTACCTACATTTAGGTAGTTGCCTTTTTCTTTCTGGTTGTCTTTTTCTCCGGCTTTACATAGATAGTTCGGGGAGGTAGTTTTTGTCCGGGGTCAAGGATCAATATACCTTCATTCTCTTTTAGAATTTTTCCGGATGGAAATTCTACTTTACGGATAGTTTCAACAAGGGTGTTCTTATCCGGGCCAGCATAAAAGTTGCCTACTACCCTACCCTGGCTAGATAACCAAATTACTTTCAGTTCAATAGGTTTAGATGTTTCATTTTTGTTCATCGTAAATGTATTTAGTATTTGAAATTAAATTATGTCTTATCATCCATACTTTGAGTTGTGATAGATGAATTTTGACCAGGGAAGGAAATGATCCTTTTTCATATAACCACTTTGACCGGATAGGCGTATCTCCTACCTGAATTACAAAATGCCGAAAATGGTCTTTTATCTGAATCGTCACCGTGTATATTTCATCGGTGTTTTTTATATCAGAATATTTTTTATCTATATAATCCGCAAGCATTAAATTAAATTCCGCCGGGGTTTTAAAATCTACTGAAAAGTAGATGTAATTGACATCACCAAATTGTTCTTTTTCCTCCTCTGATAATCCTGGTATGTGATGCCCGGCGATAATTCCGGCATTGACTTCTTGTGAAGTCACAGCGTAGATAATTGAACATATAGTAATAGTAATAAAAGCTATTAGCATTATTGAAAATTTTTTTCTGTTAGTGAAAAATATTTTATGATTTTTTTTGTCATCTGAAAGTCCCACACTCTTTGTTTCCAAATAGCCGGGGTCATTCCTAAGTCTTTGCAAACTTCGGGCGTGAAGATTTGTTTTTTCAAGATTGTAACATGGTAGTAGTATTGCCCTATGGTGATTCCCAGGGCAGCGGCAAGTTGTTTTTTCGTTAGTGTTGGAGGTAATGACATAATGAAAAAAAGGGAGCGTAACCACTCCCCCACACAATTAATGAGTTTCAAGAAATTACTTCTTAATTCTATTGCAATATACGACAAAAAAACAACTATGTAGGTTATTTTTATGTTACTGTGCGTTTTTTTTGTGCTTTCACCTCCTTTATTTGCTGAAATGTCCTGCTGGTGCGGTTTTCGTTCATTTTTTGAGGTTATTTTTAAGTTGTTGATATGTTGACCTATATGCAAGGGTGATGTCACAGGTTTTGATTTAACCCCTGTTATATTAGAAAAATAAAGTTGAATAAAAGTTGTGGAAATATTTTTGGGTTTTTGGGTAAAAGTGCCTCTAACATAGATGGATACTGCCTTACAGCTTACCCAAAAAGGTTTTTCACTTTTGGGTTTTTGGGTAGATGATATTTGCGATTTTCGCAAAAATGTGTCTATTTACCCAAAAATAAAAGCTACCCAAAATTTTTGGGTAAGTTTTTGGGTAAGTTTTTGGGTAAATTTGTTTTTGATTTTTAGAATAATATTTGGTTTGTCAGCTCATTTTGAGCTGTATTTTTTGATATAAATTTTGTAAAAAAAGAAAAAACAAAATAAAATTAATTATCACTCATTTTTTACCCAAAAACCCAAAAACTTTTCGGAGTTGTCAGCGCAACTAAGAATTTAGTCAAGTCACAAAACGAGCGAGTAAAAATCAAAGGCAGTCAATGGCAGTTTCTCTCCCCTGCTGCAAAAAAAAAGCCCTGGCATAACTGCCAGGGCCACAATGGATAATTCGCCTTCTCTAAGCTAATTATAGTTTGTCTGTTAAATAACTATTTGTCCTTTTGAATTTAATCCGGTTTCGATGGTGTATTTATTCTTTGCTTTCATATCCTCTACGTTTTAAATATTTACCAATTTGCTCTGCGGCGTTAAAGATGTCATTTTCAGATTCAAGGTTTTCATGCAATGTTTCCAGTTTGACAGTATTAAGTTGCGCATAGCATAGCTTCCATGTCGCCCTATCTGCATACAGGCAAAGCGTATAGGTCACACCTTCCATATCTACCATCGTAGGGAGATTAACATTGTGTAGCATAGACTGACTTTCTAAGGCATTTGCGATGCGCTCTAATAGCATATTTTGATGAACCTGTATCAACTTGTTTATTGAAGAATCATTGTTATACCCATCATGATATTTATTTGCTTCGATGGATAATTTTGAGAAAAAGTCACTCATAATAAATTTAGTTCTTTTACTCTCTGCCCTACCGTCTTACGACTAATACCAGTTAGTTCTGCCAGCTTTATGATGGTAGGGTTTTTTGAGTTGGTTTGTAAATAAGTGTTAATTGCCGTTTTGATTTTTGCGATGTTTTTTTCCTTATCGCTTCTACCCGTTCCGGGTAGTTTCTTTTTCTTAGAAACTACCCTACGGCTTTTGATGGAACGGGTAGTTTTTACTTTCCCGAATTGGCAACATTGAGATTAAAAGTTCTCGTTGTGCCATTTGTTCCGGGTAGTTTTTCTGTAACTGCTTTGGGAAGGTTATCCGGCAAAACTTCCCGTTCCGGTTCCTGTGAATCTTCCTCTTGGGTAGATTCTTTCTGTGGTGTAACGGCTAAAGCTAAACGGATTTCTAATAACAAACCTACCCATACAACGAATTGTAAAATAAAGTGTGTGGCGGCTTCTACCTTTACCATGTCGGTAGGGTGTAGGGTTCCTGCCCAGGCTGCAATGTGGGTAGCTTCAAAAGAAGTCCATATCGTCACGGCAACAGAAAGGAACACGCCAAACATTCCATTCCAAAACTTCCCTTCACTAAAAACGAATGCTCCGGTTACACCGAGGGCAAATCTTACCGCTTGAACAAGGAAGGAAACACATATACCCATGAAAATGGTTGTTCCGGGTGATGCGAAGTTTTTGAAAACGTAATCCGTGTAGTAGAAATACTGGACGGTAGAGGATAAGAGAAAAGATACAATCATTGCACCGAGGAGTAAAGCTGGTGCGTTGTCAATGAGAACTTTTAAAGCTCCCTGAACATGGGAATTTTTCATAAGACGTTGAAATTTAAGTTTAAAAATGTAGTGCGTAAAAAGTGTTACAATATACACTTTTTTTGATTTAAAGTTTTGTATTTGTGAACTTTAATTTATCTTTAACGTCATATCGCTTTTATATGTCACACCCGTTGCCGGGGTCAGTTCCGGGGACGGGTATTTTTTTACCTATTAAAATTTAATTGTTATGGATTATAATTTTGAATTGACTTTGGATGTGGAAACTGGAGAACCTTTTATAAAGTTTAGGCATTATGATAAATCCAATATGATACATCACAAATTATTATTCAGATTTATAAAATTAGCCTGTGAGGGGGGACTAATATTAAGGCATACAGGTGGACATGGGGAAGTTGGAAATAATAACAATAGTTGGGAGAACTACGAAATAAGAATCACAAATAAAATTACAGAATCACAAAATTTAACTCCAAATCCAAAACAGATAGAGAATGAATTGGTGGGATTTCTGAAAGATAAAAAGAAGGAAGTGCAAACTGGTAAAGATGCCGGAGTAATCCCGGCACAATCTGATAGTCCAAAAAATAAATAATTTCGTCCTGCTGGACGTATTTTGCCCGGAAGGGTATAAGCCTATCTAAGATATAAAAGTGATTCCCTGAATAGGGCAGGATGCCTACCCGGACGGGGTGAAAGATGGCGATAACGGTTTTATTAATCGTTATCGCCATTTCTTTTATGTAGTGCTTACGGTCGTTGGTGTAGCGTAGGGTGGTAATCAAAATGGAAAAGGTGTAATATTAAAAAGGGTCATTACACTCACGGCTGTATCCTTGTTGTTGAAAGGTGCTGCCCGGACTAATCGGAAGGCAGCCCTATGTATGAGGAAATTTAGCCTATATGATTTATTTACCGGAGGGTAAAAAGAACCTGCTCTTGTAATATTAAATTTTTTACCTCTCATTAAATCTAATAATTTAATATCCCTACAAAGGTTGTGGGTTTTATTGATCTCTATTGCCAGTTCTACATTTGTGGGGTCTTTTGTTGCTAGGAGTTCGTATAGTTGATCCTTCATGTTTTGGTCTGCCAGTTCAGTAGATTCTTTCATATTATAAATATTTAATAGGTTAAAAAAAGTTAATCCAAGATTCTACAATAGGTACATTTTGTCGTCGTCGTTCTTCATTGACGCACCCGAAAAGAAGTAATATTTTATCTGAAAAAGTAGTGTTGCTATTTAAGGAATAATACAAGTTATCCCAGTACGCCTTATCTCTCCATAATCGGAAGGTTATTAATATTACAGCTATGCTTGTGAATATTTTCATAATTATAAATTTTTAATAGGTTAGAAAATATTAAGTAAAGCAACTTCCTACACAGTTACTTTCAAATATATCTAATTGATTAAATGCAACTTCATCAAGCGGAACACCGGAACGATGTAAAAAACATTCTCCGGTCAATCCGGGTAGGCGACGAATTTTTTTATCAAAATCAACAGCGACTTTCCATTCTACCGGGTTATTAAATCGCATATCTATCCAGTATCGATCATTGTGGAAAGGGCAACCAATACAGGATGATTTCACAGGGTCTTTTATACCATTATCGGAAAGGTATTTTTTGCAGTCGGAACGGGAATATTGAATATCTAAAAAATCAAAATTCTTAATCCATTTCTTTGTTGATTTCAGATTGACAAGAGGGTAGGAATACCGTTCCCAATTATGTTTCGTGGATGTTCTTTTTTTTGATACCCGGCTAAGTTCATCAAGGGAAAAGCCCAGCCAAATATTTACATTGTCTTTTTCAGACAAACGAGATACGCCCAATACTTCCCGTATTTTCTTTTGTACTGGAATAATTTTGTAATTGCTGGTGCATTGCCTTTTTAATCGGCTCATACTTCCATCAGCATTTTTAATGAAAAAGGGAAGGGCAGCAAGCCGATCTGTCTTTCCTTCCACCCGGTCTATTACATCCTGAAACAGATTTCCACCTTTGGCGATGTGGATAGGGATTGATGTAATTTTTTTTAAATTCAACATATTCATAGGTTTTCTTTTCCTCAAATCCGGTGTCTGCGAATACCGCAAAATCCAATTTGGGAAGCAAACCTTTTTCACTCATAATTAGAAGTGTAGAGGATTGAACCCCAGCACCTAAAGATAAAATTTCCATATTATTTATTTTTGGTTATAAAAACATTTAAAAAAATGTCCCCATTGTGTAGCCATAGCTTTAGCTACTCCGGGATAAGTTTTGCTTCGCTTCTTGCCAGAACCACCACCACTATACCAGCACCAATCCGGGTATCTTTTCCCGGATTTGGAGGTAATGTATTTGGAACCATGCGAATAATTCTTAGGTAAGTGTGTTAAATTCGGAAGTCCTTTAAGCCACAAGCAAGTTTTTTTATTCGCTTTATCTCCGAAGTAGTAAGGTTGAATGATTTGAGATGGCTTTATGGGTAATCCAAATTGCTTTGATATATTAGGAAAATGTTTAAGTATGTATTTTCCGCTTATTATCCCTACGGGATTTTCTACCGCTATAAGTTTACAATTTGAATTTAGAAATTGCATAAAAAAGCAAATAGCTTGCTTTTGCCGCCCATCATTTCTTTTTTTCAGGAAATGTGCTGCTCCGCTTACTGCCAAATGAGTACAAGGTGGAAATGCTAAAATCATTCCCCAAGTATCATTTATAATTTCAGAAACATCACATTGAAGATGCCATTCTGGATGCCCTCCGGAGCAGGGGAGCATATCACAACTAAATGCCTGTAACCCTAACTTGCGTAACTCAATAGTGACGGCCTGACTTTCCTCGCAAGCAACAAGTATTTTATTTTTCATATTATAAAAAATCTTTATTACTCAATCGCTCAAAAAAATCAGAAACAGATTTACTCGCTTGTAATACTTCCCGAAACTGATCTTCATCAGCCGGGGTGAGGGTGTTTTTGATTTTCATGTAATCCTTGTAGTGAATTGCCTTATAATTGAAAGCGTGTTTTGTTCCCTTCGTTTCCAGTTCTAAATCCATGATTTGGGTAGTATTCAGGAAGTGAAGTAAAAGGCCATGATTGTTTTTTTGATACATCTGT
>JAHDCK010000213.1 GCA_020629915.1 Saprospiraceae bacterium | reverse complement strand
CTTTCATATCGCCTTTTAATTTTAAAACAGCGAGGTGTTCTAAAATTCTATCTTTCACTTTCTCTAAACCAAAGTGATCTTTATCTAAAACGTCTTTGACTTTTTTCAAATCAAAATTGTCTTCCGAGTATTCTTCCCACGGGAGATCAAGGAGTGTTTCTAAGTAATTGAGCGTCACGCTAAACTCTGCGACGGCCGGATTGATGCGGCGGAGTTTGGTAATTTCTTTTGTAAAAACTTCCTCTACTTCCTTGCTCCATTTTTTAGTTTTGGCGCGTTCTATCAGTTGGGCAATTTCATTTTCCTGAGGGTTTTGCCCCAGTTCTTCCTGGATGGTTTTTAACTGTTGATTCAGGAAATAGTCGCGTTGTTGTTTTTCAATATCGCCCCGTACCTTGCTTTCGATTTGTCCTTTGAGTTCCAAAATTTGCAACTCGCTGTTCATTTGCTTGACGATGGTTTCTGCCATCTGTTCCAGTGAATCGAGTTCGAGGATTTTTTGTTTTCCTACAACTTTGACACTTAGGTTAGAAGCGATAAAATTTAATAAAAACTTATTTTTATCAATATTTTTCAGCATCACGGCTGCTTCGGATGGAATATTGGGCGACAACTGAATAATCTGCTGCGACAAATCCTTGACAGAAGAAACCAGTGCTTCAAACTGAAGTGGATGTTTAAGGTCTTCGTATTCCAGAATTTCGGTTTGGGCTACGAGGTACGGGTCTTCAGAAATCAAGTCTGTTAATTTAAACCGCTTTCTCCCCTGAAGGATCGCAGTCGTCGTTCCATCGGGCATTTTTAATAATTTTATAATCCTCGCTACCGTTCCAATGACAAAAATATCATCCCGTTTTGGGTCTTCGATTTTGTGATCTTTTTGAGAAACGACTCCGATAATTTTATCGCGTTTATAGGCGGCATTGATCGCCTTAATCGATTTATCCCTTCCTACCGTAATAGGGATTATGATTCCGGGGAAGAGGACGGTGTTTTTTAAAACGAGAAGGGGAAGATTGGAGTTATAGGCTTCTTTTTCAAGGGTTTCTTCATCTTCATCTACAGAAAACAAAGGCATCATGTCTGCATCTTCATCAAACTCAGGCACTACAAGTAAATCATCAAACATATATAATAGTTTTATTTTTTTGTCAAATTGGCAGAATAGCCTAAATAAATAGCTTTATTTAGATGGGTCAAGTTTTGTGCCACAGGGAAATTGAGGAAAATTAAGGTTAAAATTAGGTCAAAAACGTCTCTTTTCCTGTTGGCAAATAGACAAAAAGTCAGTCTAAGTATCTGCTTTTGGTCGCCTTGCTTTCAAATTAGTGTTAAATTATTTCCTTGTCAAGAAATGTGGATAAAAAGGCAGGATAAAGACAACCGAAAAAATCAAGAGTCCAAGCATTATCCAAAAATAAAACGGAGAAAGTATAGCGGTTAGAAATAATCCGGTTCCCAAAACCAACCATCTTCCAACTTCTGTAAAAAAACTCCATTTTTTGAGTTCTAATATTCCGCCCAAACTCATCACAGAAGTCAATATAAATAAAATTCCGGCTGCTCGTTCATACAGTCCAAACTGATTGATTTGAAATAAAAATCCAGTTGTTATACCCAGTAAAATTAAATATTGTATTAAAATATAATAATTTAAACCTGATGTTATTTGCGTATCAAACTTTTCTGCCGTTTGTCTGCTGACCTCCGGCGGACGACGATAACCGCCGAGGGATTCGGGCAGCCAGCCGGGTTTTTCAAAGAGCATTCTAAAACGATCCCCCCAGGACATATTTTGTTTTAAATCAGATAATAAATCCTTGTAGTAATCAAAATTCGCCCATAGTGGGTTCCAACTGGCTAGTGGTTTGGTCACACCGTAAACCACGTCTTCTTCTTCCTCCTGAAAAGTCCCAAACATTCTATCAAAAATAATTAAAGTCCCGCCGTGATTTTTGTCGATGTACTTAGGATTGCGCCCGTGATGCACCCGGTGATGCGAGGGTGTGTTAAACACAAACTCAAAAGCGGGATGCAACTTCCGGATGGTTTCTGTATGAATCCAAAACTGGTAGAGCGTCTGGAAGGCATTGATGGTGACAAAGGCGATTGGGTTGAAGCCGATAATTGCTAATGGTAAATAAAATATATTTGAAACAAATACCTGGAAAGCAGATTGGCGAAGGGCAACGGAGAGGTTGTAGTCTTCGCTTTGGTGATGCACGATATGCGTTCCCCAAAAAATACTCACCTCGTGTGCATAGCGATGAAACCAATAGTAGAAAAAATCTACCCCAACAAACAGCAATGCGTAGGTCCAAAAATTATCCGGGACATCAAATATTTTAAAATTATTATATAAATAAATATAACCAACCAATAAAAATGTTCTAAAAAAAACGGAAAGTACCTGTTGAGTTATACCACAGGAAATATTCGTCACGGCATCGTTTAGGCGATAGAGTTTTGTTTTGCTCAGACGGGCGATGAGCAATTCCAGCAAAATCAAAACCATAAAAACGGGTATGGCGAGGACGATATAATTCATGCTTTAAGGTATTAAAATTTTAAGGGAAAGGCAAGAATGTTTTATCCTACAATGGCCGAACCTTATCTTTTCGTCCTATGATTCGATTCCAGTAATTGCTAAAAGTATCATCTGTAGCCGGAGGGCGCTCCCGGATGTGATGGACATCAATCTCTCCATCTTTTTCTTTTATAGAAAATTTAAAAATATAATTTCCCTCGCCGGGAACCAGCGCATCCAACGTCCCGTAGCGGAGGTCATTAAATTCCAGAGAACCGTCTGGTTTTTCTGTTAGGTTGTAATAGCCATTCGAGAACCATTTTAAAATTTTTATAGAATGATCATCCGTGATGGCTTCGATTAACTCATGATTTTTATCTAATATCTTAAAATTTGAAATGTATTTTTCTTTATCCATGATAGAATACATCCCGTGGTAGTATGCCGTATCTCCTTCCGCTACGCCCTGCCACAAAAAATTATTGAAAATTGTAGGCGAAGTGGTGAAGCGTTCATATTGAATATTTTGCGCTTTAAGCGAATCTTCAAAAACCCGATCCACTCTTATTTTATTATAAAAACCAAACAGCAGATAAAGCGTGCTAATCGTCAAGCCAAACCAGGTAACATATCGTCGCCACTTACTGGCTCTCGTCAAGTACCATGCAATTAAAACACATAATAAAAAAGGCAGGGTGTAGGCCGGATCTGCTACGGCGACATTATTAAAAGCTACCCGATAATCCCAAAAAGGCTGAAATATCTGAGTACCGTAAGCCGTACAGCAGTCCAGCATGGGATGCGTAATTGTCGCCCAGAAAAACAACCAGGTCCAGTCCCGCCAACTTGCCTCCACTGCGCCAAAATCTCTTTTGTAATAATTAAAATATAAAAAAGCTGCAGGTATAATACCCAGGCCCAAACCAATAAACAAGGTTCTGAAATTAAGCGTATCCGTTTCCCCGGCAATTATCCCAAAAGCACTAACGGCAACCACCATACTTATATAAAAACCCATCCAGAAAACCGCTCCTCCAATTTTAAATCCTTTTCTGTTATGAAAATTATTTTTATATAAAGAATGAACCAACCAGGCAAATAAAGGCGGAGCTAAAACGGCAAACAAAAGCGAATGCGTAATACCCCGATGAAAGGCCAGTGCATCAATTTCCTTCATAAAAAAATTGGAGAGAACATCGAGATCGGGGATGGTTCCGGCGATTCCGCCCCAGAGCATTGCCCGGTTGCCCACTTTCTTCCCAAGAACGGCTTCTCCCACTGCCGCTCCCAGGGTAATCTGAGTTAATGAGTCCATTGAGTATGATTTTTGTGGCCTTCTTTTTTGTATCTTTGCATTTTAAAAATTGATCTATTTACCCTAACAATACAAAAGTTATGAAGTTTAGCGAGTTTGAATATAAACGGCCCGAAATTGAGGGTTTTAAACAAGATTTCGAAATTGCATTGAAGAATTTTGAAAATGGGGACTCTCTGGAAGCACAGGATGAAGCGCTTCGGGAAATTTCCAGGCTCCGGGAAGAGTTTGGAACGATGTGGAATATCTGCCTGATTCGCCACACGTCTAATACCAAAGATGAATTTTACGAGGCAGAAAATTCTTTTTTTGATAAAAACCTGCCTTCCTACGAAGCGTTGAACACCCGTTTTTATGAAGCCCTCACTCAGTCCCCTTTCCGCAAGGAGTTGAGAGAGAAATGGGGCAAGCAATTATTTGTTATTGCAGAGTTGAGTCTGAAAAAATTCAAACCCACTATCCTTGATGATCTCAAGGAAGAAAATTTACTCAGCAGTGCTTACACCAAACTGAAAGCCGGGGCGAAAATTCCATTTGATGGCAAGGAACAAACGCTTGCTTCTATCATTCCCTACGAGCAAAATCAGGATAGAACGACCCGCAAAAATGCTACTATGGCGAAGTGGGCTTTCTTTGAAAAAAACGGGGGGGAGTTTGAATCCATCTTCGATAAAATGGTTAAGGTGCGTCATTCTATCGCTCAGAAACTGGGCTATAAAAATTTCGTAGATGTCGGTTATGTTAGAATGTTGCGCTCGGATTATACTCCTGAAATGGTTGCTAATTTTAGAAATCAAATCCTGGAACACGTCGTTCCGATGGTTTCCGAACTCATGGCCAAGCAAGCTAAGCGCATTGGTTTGGATAAACTGATGTTTTGGGATGAGTCTTTCAAATTTGCTTCCGGCAATGCTACCCCTAAGGGCGAGCCGCAGTGGATCGTGGATCAGGCCAAGCAGATGTATAAGGAGCTTTCCAAGGAAACAGATGACTTCTTTTCCTTTATGCTGGAAAATGACTTACTAGATCTTGTAGCTAAAAAAGGAAAAGCAACGGGTGGATATTGCACTTATATCAGCAAGTACAAATCGCCTTTTATTTTTTCTAATTTTAATGGAACGAGTGGCGATATCGACGTATTGACCCACGAGGCCGGTCATGCCTTTCAGGTTTTTTCCAGCCGGGATTATAAAATCGAGGAATACAACTGGCCGACGTTTGAGGCTTGTGAAATTCACTCCATGAGCATGGAATTTTTCACCTGGCCCTGGATGCAACTGTTTTTCAAAGAAGATACGGACAAATATAAATTTGCGCACATGGCTGGCTCCCTTAAGTTTTTGCCTTATGGTGTTGCGGTGGATGAATTTCAGCATCGTATCTATGAAAATCCAAATATGACTCCGGCGGAGCGCAATGCTGTTTGGAAAGAGATGGAGGAGAAGTATTTACCCCACCGGGACTTTGGAGATATGGAGTTTCTCACCAAAGGAACTTTCTGGCAACGACAAAATCACATCTTTGGGGATCCGTTTTACTATATTGATTATACGCTGGCCCAAATTTGTGCTTTCCAGTTTTGGCAGAAGGATCAAAAAGATCACGACTCTGCCTGGGCGGATTATGTGCGCTTGTGTAAAGCGGGTGGAAGTATGTCTTTCCTCGATTTGGTAAAATATGCGAACCTGCAATCGCCTTTCGAGGATGGTTGTGTGGAATCTATTGTCAAAGACATCAAGCAATGGCTGGACAATATTGATGATTCGGAGTTTTAGTTTTAAATCAATATAGTCCGGTAAAAAATTCTACTCGTTGCTGGTGTCAGGTGAGACACCTGACACGAAAATAAATTATAAAAAGCCATTCTAAAACTCAGGATGGTTTTTTTTGTTTTAATAATATGAATTACCACGATAAAATATTCCAGCCGGTTTCTAATTCCGAAAACGGAGAAGTGGACGGCGAAACGTTTTTCCATTATAAACAGAAAGGCAATATTTTAACCTGCACCTATTCCGGTAACAGCATTCTGCAAGGGCATCTTATTGGCCTTGTGAACGAAGCCAGGGAAATTGATATGCGTTACCATCAGGTGAATATCAAGGGAGAATTGATGACGGGCATTTGTCGTTCTGTGCCAAAGGTAGAAAACGGCCAACTTTTTTTATATGAAACCTGGGAATGGACTTCTGGCGATCGAAGCAAAGGTAATTCGATTCTAAAAGAGGTAACAAAACAAGACCAAAGGGACAAACTGACCGAAAATCCTTTTTCCTATAAAATAACCAAAGGAGATAAAGTCTTGATTTATAGAAACAATAAACAGATAAAACTTATCAGTAAAAAACCAGCGATAGCTTTTATCCAACTCACTCAAACGGGTTCGGAAATGGATATTCAACTGGCTTTGGCCAAACTTACCGGGCATTACAAGCATGGGAATGAACGTTAAATTTCATCCGTGAATGAGAAATAACCTCTTTCCGTTAAACTTTTCTAACAGGATTCTGGTCTTAATATCGTATCTTTAATGAATACCCCTTACCTTTGTATTGTATTAAAATAGGAAATTATGAATACTGTATTGTTAGTTAACTTCTTTGGCCCGGAGATGCTCGTAATTTTCTTCGCCATTTTATTACTTTTTGGTGGAAGGAAAATTCCGGAACTCATGCGTGGAATCGGAAAAGGTATCCGTGAGTTCAACAGTGCGCGTGCTAGTGTGGAAACTGAACTAAAGGAGGGAATGAAAGACGAAAAAGACAGCGAAAAATAATTCTAACTTGTCCCCCATCGATTTATCTTCTAAAACGCTTTCTTCCATTCAGCAACTGCTTCGCTCCGGTCAACTGACTTTTGTTCAGATTGTCCGGCATTACCTGAATCGTATTCAGGCTACCCGTCATTTGAATGCTTATATCGAAATTTTTGAGGAAGAAGCCTTGGAAAAAGCCCGGCAATTGGATCAAAAAATCCAACAATCCCCCGAATCCCTTGGGCATCTTTTCGGAGCTGTTATTTCTATAAAAGATGTTTTGTGTTATAAAGATCACAAGGTGAGTGGGGCAGCTAAAATTTTGGAGGGCTTCACTTCTCTTTATTCTGCTACGGCAGTTGAGCGTCTTGTAAATGAGGATGCCATTATTATCGGGCGGGTGAATTGCGATCAGTTTGGAATGGGATCGAGTAATGAAAATTCTATCTATGGTCCCGTAAAAAATGCAGCGGATGAAACCTGCGTCTCCGGAGGCTCGTCCGGTGGTTCGGCAGTGGCCGTTCAGACCGGAACTTGTTTGGCATCTCTTGGGACGGATACGGGGGGCAGTGTTCGGCAACCTGCAGCTTATTGTGGCGTAGTCGGATTGAAGCCGACTTATGGTCGCATTTCCCGGCATGGGTTATTGGCTTATGCTTCTTCTTTTGATCAGATTGGAATTTTGGCGAAGCAGGTGGAAGATGCGGCAATGATCCTCGAAGTTATGGCTGGCCCGGATGATTTTGATAGCTCTGCTTCTCAACAACTTTTCAAAAGAACAACTGCGCCTCATTCTAATTATAAAATTGCCGCCCTTCGTCCTGCTATCGAACACCATAGTTTGGATACGGAAATCAAGGAAAATACATTTAATAAAATAAAGGATTTGGAAAATCAAGGACATTCTGTGGAGTGGATTGATTTTGATTTATTAGAATACCTGGTTCCGGCTTATTACATTTTGACAGCAGCAGAAGCCTCTTCCAACCTTGCCCGATACGACGGGATTCACTATGGATATCGCAGTCCGAACGCCACTAATTTGGAGGAGACTTACATGCTTTCCCGCTCGGAGGGATTTAGTGCGGAGGTAAAAAAGCGGATTTTGATGGGCACTTTTGTGTTGAGTTCGGGTTATTACGATGCTTGTTATGGAAAAGCCCAAAAGATACGCCGACTTGTTCAGGATGCTATTTTTAAAATATTTAAAAAATACGATTTTATAATACTTCCTACAACTCCAGAGACAGCTCCAAAGATTGGAAAAGGGATAAAAGATCCCATGAAGATGTATCTGGCAGATATTTTTACGGTGTTTGCGAGTTTGGCCGGGGTTCCGGCAATTTCTGTTCCGTTGGGCGTGCATTCCAATGGGTTACCTTATGGCATTCAAGTCATAAGTCAATCATTTGAAGAAAATAAATTATTGGATTTTTGCGATTATATGTATCGCGGGCTTTAGACTGCACTTGCGTTATGTGGTGGCAGAACTAATTGGTTTTAAAAAAATAACCGACGAAAATAAATCCTGCATGTTGCTGGTGTCAGGTGGGACACCTGACACGAAAACGTTTTTCCCGTCAGGTGTCCCACCTGACGGCTACAGGGCACAACGCTTGGTTAAAAGTTCGGCGGTTATTTTTTTAATCTCAATAAGTCTGCGATACAAAAATGATTCAGCGGTTAATTATTTAAGTTCAATAAG
>JAHDCK010000212.1 GCA_020629915.1 Saprospiraceae bacterium | reverse complement strand
AAAAAACACCAAACCTAAAAATCAATTATCTTTGTAATAAGAGTATGTTAAAATTGTGTTTATATATAAAAAACCAATGCAAAACTACAAATTTTCAGCATCCAGCAACGGATTAGATTATACGATAAAGTATTGCCCTCAAGACAAAGAATGTTGGGTACTAAACTGCTGGGATGTAACCGGATTTGAGATTTTTGAAATTTCGTTTTTGGATATTGAAAGTTGTTAGACATACGCTTATAAGGAACACCGAATTCCACTAGAGAACTGGAGGGAGGTGAAAAATAATTCTACAAAATAAAGACATTTGTTTGAGTCTGTAAAAAAGTGGATGTCGGAGCATTGGCCGTTTCAGTCTGTTGCTTATCCAGGCAGGGAAATTAGCTGGGGCGAATGGATGGAATAGCATTACCGGAAACTTTACAGCAACATATAAATATATGTATTTTTAATTTTCACCTCGAAATACCTCTTACCAGGGCAGTTAATAAAAAGATCAAAACGGAAGTAATTCTAATAAATAAACTGGAAAACTGGAATACCACCTAAAATCTAAGTAACTTACAGGTTAAATACGCTTCATTTAACGTTATTTTCAAATTTGAATAAGTAGGGAAAGGCTGAACTATTTGCTTGACTTTGATCATATCAATTTTCTAATTATAAAACATTAAAGTCTATGGCGGATAGTTAGGACAAAAAAGAACGCGAAAAAAAGAGAAGAAAAAGAAAAAAGGAAAAAGCAGAAAGAAAAAAACAAAGAAAACTGGAAGGAACACAGACGGAGGAGTTTATGTACCTGGATGAGGATGGCAATTTAACGGCTACTCCACCAGATCCCACCAAAAAGAAAAAGGAAATTAAGCTGGAAGAAATTAAAGTTAAAACTCCAAAAAAATCAGAATTGGAACCCGAAGAGACGGAGAAAAAAGGAGTTGTAAAATTCTTTGATGAAGAAAAAAGATTTGGATTTATTAACGAAGTAGGAACCCGAAACGATTATTTTATCCACGAAGATAATCTGATAGATAGAATAAGAGATAAAGATAAGGTGACTTTTGAATTGGCGGCGGGCCCTAAAGGTTTAGTTGCCGTAAATGTAAAACTAGTCAAGTAATTTACCTCCTTCAAAAAAGCAGCCTCCGATCTCGAAGGCTGCTCAAAAAAATCACATATATTTAAATCAAGATTACATTTTTAGCCAGGTTCCGTAAAAGGCGTTCCCTCTTTCGTAACCTGCGCCTAAATCTGCCTTGCGGAAATTGAGTTTGATCACTTTTCCGGGAGCAGGGATCAGGCCGTGTTCTGCTAATGCCTCGTGCAGCTTTGTTGTTACTGAGGCCGGCAGTTTTTCTTTGTTTATCATAAAATGCTCGCCGGTCATTTTCAGGATAACATCCTGTCGCTTATTTTTAATGACCTTTTCCTCCACCAAAATCTTGTTGAGTTTTCTTTGCAATTCATTCAATCCGGAAATACCGCTAATCACTGTAATATTATTTCCTATCTTTTTAAAATCTATATTATGGAAATTATTAAAATCATTTTGATACAATAAAGTCAAATATTTAGAGTGTATTTCCGGCGAATGACGGTTGCCATTGACAAATAAATTATTCTGCGTGATTATCATATTAATACTATTCGCATTGTTAATTATTTTATCTGAAAGCAGATTTTCAATGAGCAGTTTTTGAAAATCCGGCCATTTCCAATGCGCTCCATTTGGCGTAGCGGGATCGAGGAAAGTGCTGGAATGAATCACAAAATTTTTCATATCATTTAACTCGGCCAAAGAACTTCGACGCATATCGGAGTTTTCCGCAAGGAAAGGCGAAGCAGCATTGGATGGAAAACCAGGTGATTTTGGCAAGGATGCAAAGTCATCTCCTGAAGGAGGAAACTCAACTTTGGATAACTCGGAAAGAAACGGAAAGTCCGGGTTTTCTTTTTTAAATTTTAAAATTTCTTTACCAGCCATTTTTTCTGCCAGTTTACTCAATTCTTTTGCATGTTCTGCCATTTCTTTTGAGATTTCTGCATCGTTCATTTCATCAAAATTCTCAAAACCTTCAGGCAAATTTATCTTCGGAGCAGGCGCCGTTTCCGGTACATTGTGAAAGTCTCTGGCCATTTCCGTATTTTCTTCGTATAATTCTTTTTGCCATTCTTCAACTTCTCCTACATATTCTTCTACCATACTTTCATACTCCTCCACAAAGGTCGGGTCCTCTTTTAGCTTCTTTACTACCTCTTCTTTTTTCATTGGAAATTCCGGCACCTTTGGCATCTGCTTAGGATAGGGAAACGTATCCAATGCAGCAATCATCTTCTGGCGAATCTGGTGCATCATTTCCAGTTCTTTTAGAATATGTTTTTCCTTCATATTATTGATGGCAATGTCAAAGTCTTTCTTCGCTTCGGGACTTGCTTCAAGCGTTTTCGGTTTTAATACAGTAGGAAAATCCTTATTTATTTTATTTTCAAATGTTAAAAACGGATGTTCTTTGTTTTCTGTCGGCTCTGAGTAAACATTATTCAAAGTCAACAAAGAAAAGACAAATAGAGGTAATACAAATAAATATTTCCATATAGAGCGGAGGGATGATTTTTTTGAATTCATCATGGCTATTCTGTTTTTTAAAAATGATTGATTATAATTTGTTGTTAAATTGAGGGGATACTGTGGCACGGAAACCCGCAACAAACTCATCTGATATAATTGTCGTTCGGTGCCTTGTTCCAGCATACTTTGATCGGTCAGGTATTCCAGGTTATTCGTCACGGCGCGGCGATACATCCAGGCTATCGGATTAAACCAAAACAAAATTACTAATGCTTCTGAAAGCAGCTTATCAAAGAAATGAAATTGATTAATATGTATTTTTTCGTGTTCTAAAATCTGCTCGTAGGTTTCGTAGTCGTACTTGGTCGGGTTGATAAAAATGGCATTCCAGAAAGAATAAGGGGCTTCGTCTTTGACCAATTCCACGATCCGATGTTTTCCGTCCTTAATAGAATTTAAAGCAAACATCTTGGCAATGAGTAAAACCAATTGCACCAGAAATGTTATCAGAAAAATCCCCGCACCCAAATAATACACATACGATAAAGCATTATTCCAGGAAAGAGAGTTGGTTTGCCTCACCTTTGGAGCAATGGGTAAAACAGGTTGTTCTTCCGACAAAACCGGTTGTTCTTTCTCTGCCAAGAATGTATTTTTATCCAATTCAAATTTATCCAATACAACTCCTTGTGTGTTCTCCTCCGAAACCGGATAAATCGTTTCCGGTACATCGGGCATCAGCGACCAGGAAGCGGGAATGGTAATCACAGGCAAGGCCAGTGACAACGCAATGCAACTCATCAGCGTCCATCGGTTGAGCCTGAAAAAAGTTTCTCTTCGAAGCAACAACCAATAAAATATATAACTTCCTGCTAATAATATTGAGGTATGAATCAAATAGGAAATCATGATTTTTTGTTTTTTATCATCTTTAAAATTTCTTCCAGTTCTTCTTCCTTGATGTTCTCCTCCTCTGCGAAGTACGTCACTAGTTTTGAATACGAATTATCAAAATATTTTCCCAGCAACTCCCCTACTGCAGATTTTTGATATTCCTCCCTTGAAATGATCGGGTAATACTGGAAAGATTTTCCAAATGTTTTGTGCGCCAAAAACCCTTTCTCTTCCAGGATTTTGGCCATCGTCGCTACGGTGTTATTGTGCGGTTTGGGATCGGGCAATTCGGCGACAATCTCCTTGACGAATCCCTTTTGAATATTCCAGAGGACTTGCATGATTTCCTCTTCCCGCTTGGCTAATTTTTGCATGATTTTATTTTTTTATCTGGAACAAAGATATAACTAATCCATTAGTCAGTCAAACTAATTTATTAGTTTTCATAACGAATTGATTAGTTTTAACATTTTAGAGAAAAGAATATACTTTGCAATGTGTTGATAATCATTAATTTATCCTCTGAAAATCAAAATGGGAAATTTTGAAGTTTTTTTTGTTGGAAGTGGTTCTGCGTGGCTGTTTAGTTTAAAAGGAGTATATTGGTCTAAAATAAACTTCAATTATACCTTATAAAAAAATCAATACTTAAAAGATGAATCTCTCTCTAAAAAATTTATTGATCCTTGGTGTTTTTATAGAAATTATAATTCTTCTTGCCGCTTGGTTTCTCTACCCGGAAATGCCGGATACCTTCCGCTACGCAGCCCGATATTCCGGGCGGCTTTCTTTTATTGTTTTTTTATATACTTTTTATCTTTTTGCGTCTTCCTGTCCCCAACCGATACAAGAAAATCTTCCCCTAAAAAATTTCCTCACCTTGTTTGCCGTTTTGCACGTCATCCATTTCGGGTATCTGTCGGCCAGCGTTTACCTCAACGAATTGCCACTTGAAATCCACAAAGTAATCGGCGGCGCATTGGCTTACCTCCTCATCGTCATCGCCCCTTTCAAACTGGCACAGACTTCTTTCAAATTTCAAATATTTTATTTTTACTATGTGAGTTTCGTCATGGCTATGACTTATGTCGCCCGACTAAAAGGCGAACTGGAAGGAGCAGCACCATACTGGTTTCACTATGCGGGGTTGGCGACGATGGTGGGTTGTTGTATTCTTTTTGGGATTTGGATTTTTAGGGGGAGGAGAAAGGCAGTTTAAAGTTTAAATAATAAAAATATAATTGCTTTATAAAAATTAAAAATCCTAGTCCCTGAGTTGTCATATCGAAAGAAGTTAGAGATCTCGGTTAAAAGCAAAGTACATTGGCTTCTTACATTTCTTGATGGCTAAATCAGGAATTTGTTTTCTATTTTCAGACGAGATTTCTCCTATCGTCGAAATGACAAAATTTTTTATTTTATAAAAATGTATTTCCTCCCCTACAAAACCAACAACCCAACCCCTCTTAAAAGTTCCAATTCCTCTGACTCCCAAAACAACTCAAAATCCTGAAACACCTCCTCAAAACTAGCCTGGAAATCAGCAAAGGTCAAATGCGAATCTTTAGCAGGAATTGCTTTTTCTAACATACGATAAATCCAGTTCCCAAGGGCGGGGTCCAGTTCGAGGATGAGAGAAGATTCGCCTTGATAAAACGTTAGTTCCAATCCGGCTTCGGTGTTTTGTTTTTTTGGTAAGGCACTGATCCATACTATTTTGGAATGGGCTTTCGGCTGCGGTAATTCTCTTGATTCGACTGCATTTAATATAAAATCATTTTCTATTTCAGTATCCGGCACCGGGAAATCAAACCAATTCTGCAAGGGCAGATCAAAACCTACATCCCGCATAAAATTAAATAATGATTTTTTTAATCCGTAGCTAAATTGATCATGACCGATACCCGTGCTATCCTGAAAAGCAATATCATTATTTGCAAAAGATATATTTTTATAATCCGGTTTTATACCATAAGCAGCCGGTTCCATTCCTACAGGGCTGTGTGCCGTCAGAGCAAACTGATGCCAGAAGCCGGAGTGTATCACGCCAAGTTCAAACAACTGGCGAACCATTTCCAGGCTGTCGATGGTTTCGGGAATCGTCTGGGTGGGATAGCCGTACATGAGGTAGGCGTGAACCAGAATTTCGGCATCGGTAAAATTAGCGGTCACCTGAGCGACCTGCTCCACTGTCACCCCTTTTTGGATCAATTCCAACAAACGATTGGAGGCCACTTCCAGTCCGCCGGAAACAGCAATGCAACCGGAAGCCTTCAACAGGCGACACAAATCCGGCGTGAAACTTTTCTCAAATCGAATATTCGTCCACCAGGAAACCACGAGGTCGCGGCGGAGGATTTCAAGAGCGACTTCCCGCATCAGCGCAGGCGGAGCCGCTTCATCCACGAAGTGAAATCCGGTCGTTCCCGTTTGCAGAATTTGTTCCTCCATGCGATCGACGAGCAAGGCTGCTGCAACCGGCTGATAATTTTTTATATAATCTAATGAAATATCACAGAAGGTGCATTTGCCCCAGTAACAACCGTGCGCCATCGTGAGTTTGTTCCAGCGGCCATCGCTCCAAAGGCTATGCATGGGATTGAGCAATTCGGTAACGGATATATATTTCTCTAATAACAAATCCCTGTAATCCGGCGTACCACACTTCTCCTGTGGATAATCTTTCCTTAAAGAAAAATTATTATAAAAAACTTTTCCATCTTTTAGCAGAAAGGTTCGCTTGTATAAATCGTGATCGGGATTATTTTTATTTGGATTTTTTATATTAGAATGAATCACTTCTATTGGCAATTCTCCATCGTCTAGTGTAATGTAGTCCACGAACTCAAAAACCCTTGGATCGGAAACGCTTCGGAGTTCTGTATTCGCAAATCCACCACCCAGTGCAATTTTTATATTTTTAAAATATTGTTTTATAAATTGTCCACAGCGAAAGGCACTGTACAAATTACCGGGAAAAGGAACAGACAGACAAACCAAGTTCGGTTGGGTTTCCCGGAGATGATTATGTAGAATTTTTAAAGTAATTCTATCAATATATGTTTCATTATCATTTAATTTTCCATACAATTCATCAAAACTATTCGCACTCCTCCCCAGCCGTTCTGCATAGCGACTAAACCCAAAATGCTCGTCTAAACATTCTATAATAAAATCCGAAATATCTTCCAGGTACAAGGTCGCCAGGTGCTTCGCCCGGTCCTGAATACCCATTGTCCCGAACGCCCATTCGAGGTCATCGAGTTGCTCGAAGCGGGCAGCGCGGGGCAGGAAATCCGTCAGGGCCAACCGCCGGGCAAAGGTTCCATTATGTCCTTGTAAAAATTTTATAACGGGATCAATGCTGCGAATATATTGATTTCTTTGTGTATATATTTTTTGAGCATTTTCGGAGGATTCTCCCAAGCTTTTTTCTGCTTCGGCAAACATGCTTTCCAATCCTTCCTTTGAAAAAAGTTCAAGGATGACTTCCAATCCTAAATCCATCTGAAACGAAGATATATTTTTCGTATTCAAAAAACCCTTTAGGTAAGCCGTTGCAGGGTACGGCGTGTTGAGTTGAGTAAAGGGTGGCGTTATGAGTAAAACTTTTTCCAACACTTAAACATTTAAATCAAAATATTTATTATATAAATCATCACACAATGCAGTAATCTCCTCCAATTTCACAATCTGCTTTACCCAGTGTTCCGGGATATTTTCCAGGCCATAACACAATCCGGCCAGGCCTCCGGTAATGGCCGCCGTCGTATCTGTATCGTGGCCTTTATTGATAGCAGCGAGGATGGCTTCCTTGTAGGAATCCGTTTTCATCAGACACCAAAGGCTCGCCTCAATCGACTCCATCACATATCCGCCCGACTTTAAATCTTCGTAGGCCGTTTCACAAATATCATTTTGAATTATTTTAATAAAATGCTTTTGTTCAGCTTCAGCAAAGGACATAGATTCCCAAAATTCCAATATTTCTTTACGCATTTTATCATAAGCCATTGCCTTATCCAATCCCTCGATCAGGTGTTGCGCCAGGCGAAGATAAATCAAGCAACACATCGCTCCGCGAATGTGCCGATGCGTGAGTGCAGCCACGTCTTTTATGATTTCAAATTGCTTATCAATTTTAAAATCTTTTATATAAAAAAGCAAGGGAATAATCCGCATCAGGGAACCATTGCCATTATCATATTCATCTCCTGAATATTTCAATAAAGTTAATGCTTCATAATCCTTGCGGTTTAAAATATTTTTTAAATCCTCGATGGCTTTGGAAGTCGTGATGCCAATATCAAAAACCCGACCGTGTGGCGTCCAGATTTCGGCGGCCTTCCAAGCGATGAATTTGCTAGCCATATCTGCGAGATCGTAATCGCCACGGAGGGAATCAGCGAGGCAAAGCATGAGGGAAGAATCATCCGACCAGGTGCCGGGCGGTTGGTTGTATGTCCCGTAGCCAATCATATCCCGGCAGGGATTTTCTTTCATCTCATCGGCACTTTTAAATTCGTAGGGAACGCCGACGGCATCTCCTACTACGACGCCAAGGATAGCGTTTGTTATAATGTTGGATTTCATATATTAAAGGTAGGGAAAATTTTGGGGAAGTAAAATTTTTGTCCTAAAGCTGCAGGAAATCTATTATAAACAAAAAACTGTGCCGAGCTTCTTCGGTGATAAATTATTGCTAGAATTGCAAGGTGGGATCCTATGTAAAATTTTTGCGATAAGGATTAAAGCGAGCTTTTTTGTTTAGGTTTTTGTTGTGAGTGATCGTTCCCGGAGGGTGAAGTCCCAGAGGACTTTCAAGTGAAAGAAACACGAAGTGGGTGGTGAGCAGTTGG
>JAHDCK010000211.1 GCA_020629915.1 Saprospiraceae bacterium | reverse complement strand
TTTTGATCCACCCCAGCATCTGCGTCTTCGTAATTATAACTATATACTGTATAGGTATCTAAACAATCACCATCCACAGGTAAGGTGAATACTCCGGTACCATTAATTTCAACCACGTTGTCACCTTCTGCTAAAATAAATACAGTTGTATATCCTGCATTTGTTTGGTCTCCTGTAACATTAGCATCAATGCTTGTGCCCGGACATACAGGACTCGTTAGATTCGTCACACTGCCGGACATGGCTTCGCAAGAGACACAATTACAGGATACTGTACCAGAAATTGCAGAAGAACACCCACTTGGAGGCGTACCTGAAGGAGTAAATGTATAAGGCACACTTTGTATATCCCCGTTATTTGGGCAACTTGCTGTATAAGTTTGGCAAACTGTAACTCCATCATTACCAAGTATTTCAACAGTAGCTGTTCCACATACCGCCGGGTTTAAGACTACATTTTCGATATATTCAGGATAGGCCGTTACAACGATTGGGGTACCTGTAACATCACAAGCGGCACATCCTGTTTGAAAAACAGGGGTAAACGTCCTTGATACTGGTGCACAATTATCAGGTGTGACCGTGAAGTCTGTGACTGTTACTCCACCTTCCTGCCAGACCAAGTTTCCTGCTCCTCCCCAGGTCGTATTTGTACCGGCAATATCGACATCTGCTGAAAGTGTTGGCGTGAATGAACCACACCCATCCTGAGGGGAGGCTGTTACGTTTTTAATTTCAGGTGTCCAGACTTCAAATGTTTCCGTCAAAGGACCATCATAACATCCATTTTCACCTACGATATGAGTGAGTTGAGTATTTCCAAGATTATCACAATAGGAAAAAGTTACATTTAAGGGACCGCCAGATACCACACCATCTGTCCATTCAGCTCCCGGATCAGGTACAAAGCCTCCATCATATCCTGATGAGGGATTATTTAAACTTAAATCAGCCGCATTACAATAGTTATCTGGAATAGGATCAAATTCAGCAGAAGGGCCACAAGCATTTTGGATAGTTACATCAAAACCATTGGCATAATCACAACTAGCATCCAGACACCAACATCCAGATTCCCCATCTGCACTTGTAGTAAAACTGATATACTCGGTAAAACTTGTAGGTGTAAGATTCGTTGGGCAAAAAGTTAACTCAAATTGAAATTCCGGGCAATTCCCAGTATTTGTTCCAGCCGAGTTAATTCCACATTCTACTCCCCAGTTATTAGATGGATCACCATCATTAGCTCCCGTACTAAGCAAATAACCTCCACTAGGATTAAGATTTACATAATCTCCAAAAAATTGTGTTCCACTACAGTTTCCACCATCTGGGAATCCATTATTTCCAACCTGACTTTCATTTGAATTACAAACCGCATTACAACCAGAATTACTATAAATAGCAGTACACATTCCCGGTCCTACAAAGTTTAATTCAAACTGATCCGGGGCACTGGAAACATCAGAGTTATCAAAATAATACCCAGCACCATAACTTGAATTACTACAACATCCTGTCACTCCTCCCGGCATAAATATCCATCCATTAGGGGTGATTTCCTGATAGGCAGTCCAGTTTGCTCCGGCAGTAAAGGAAACACCATGAATCCAGTTGTTAGAGTCTCCCTGATTCCAATCAAAATCGTATTCTACTATAAGTGAAATGGGACCGCACCCATCAGCAGTTACGTTCAGAATAGGATCACTCGCTATATCTCCTGCGGCAGAACCATCATTAATCGTACAGTTAGTACAAGAAATAATTGTCCCGGAAGTATTAAACTGAAAACAGTCTCCTCCACCTCCTCCACCGGGGCCTCCCATTGCCCAAATAGGTTCGGTATAAAAAAAGACGCAAGTTACAACTATAATAAAAGTATATATTTTTTTCATAGTATGTTAATTTATGTGTTATATGTTTAGGTTATTTAGGGTAAGTAATTTTTACCTCCTCTTTTTTCAAATTAGTCATTTGAAGTATATAGGTCATTACTGTTTCTTTATTTTTATCTTCAACCGGAACTATCAGGCAACCCTGATCCCAATATCCTCCCTGAATAGCCCACATTTTATTGGACATCTTTTTTCTCGAAGAGGTATTTGTTTGATCTTTCCGTTGCGGCAGGATCAAATTTTCTTTATATATTTCATCTCCATGACAAGAACGCATGACATATCCCTGATCTGTGTGATCTACAATAAATTCATAGTCTCCTGTTATTTCACTGATAGAGACATAAGCTATCCCTAAGGAAGCAAGAAGCATACATCCAACAAAAAGTAGATTTTTCATATATTATTTGTTTAAGTATTTGGTTCTTAAAATTTTAATCCTTTCAAAGTTCATGGTTTCCATTTCAGGACAATCGTCAAAGAATGGTTTATCCACTATTGATTTTTTCAAATATGTAAAGTCTTTAAAGTTTTGTTTTAGCATGACCGGATATTTATGTTTTCGACAGCAAATATTCATGTCCTCATAGTTGTCTGAAAGGTTAACAAAATCCCCTGGCGTGGCAATAATAATTTTTTCACGGGCATAGTATTCTACTCTGTCCATCGTCAAGTCTGAGGGATAAAAATCTTTTAGTAAGCGGGTTTGAAATCCTGCTTCTGTCAGTCCATCCCCTATACGAGAGGTGACAAAGGCTTCATTCTTATCTGCCAAATCAATTATATTTAAAATCAACAGGCCAGTTGTATTCATCTTAGATGCATATAGGTCAAATGCTTCTTTTGTGTATAAATGATAAGGTTGATCTTCCCCCAGAGACACATCAATAATTATTATATCAAATTTTTCATTTGTTTTATAGAAAAAGTGCCGGCCATCATCTTCTACAAAAGTGTAGTCAGCGGGATTTATTCCAAAATACTTTTCAGATAAAACCTCTGTTCTCTTATCTATATCAATTGCATATACTTTATCAAAATTTAAATCACGCATCTCCCCTACCAAAGATCCGGCAGCCATACCTATGACGGCAGCTCTTTTTCGGTTTTGAGGAGGAACCAGACTGGCAATCGTTCCCAGAATATGATTGTACGGCATTCCGGACTCATACGTAGAAGAGGATATATAACTTTGCATGATACCATTATTGGATAAGGCGATATGATCTTCGCCCATTTTTACTACTTCTACCATCCCCAACAACCCATCTGATTTATATATTATATTTCTACCTTCAATGTTTTCATCTATATTAATGGCATAACAGGTTCCGGCAGCTCCCAGAAGTAATCCTGTCAAAATGGCCGCTGGTGCTGATTTTTTATTTATAAATAAAAATAAAATAGCGGGTAGTGCGCCAACAATTCCAAAGAGAATAGCGGTCATTTTTATGCCAAGTGTTGGTATAAAATAGAGACCAACGAGAAAGGTTCCAAATACACCTCCAAGGGTAGAAATAGCATAAATATTCCCGGATGCTGTCCCTGCTTTCAGGCTTTGGTTGGCTAGTTGTTGGATGATTTGAGGGGAAACTGCTCCAAGCAAAATTAGTCCGGGGCCAATGAGAAAAAGGGTAGTGAATACAGCTCCTGTTACTAACCCAAGTGCCAGACCTGTTTTCAAAATAATGGGGCCCAAAATGGGCATCAGACATAATAGCATTCCAGCAATAACTAAAAAAGGAAGTGTGTATTTATTATATGCATTTTTTGCCACTATTTGCCCACCAAGGAAATAGCCTATCAAAAGTGACAACATGGTAATCCCAAGTACCGAAGTAATGACATAAAGCGATCCTCCGAAGAAGGGGGCAAGAAGGCGTGCAGCGATAAGCTCAATGGCCATAACCATCATTCCTTCAAAAAAAGCTAATATGTACAATCTTGCCTTCACGTATTTTATTTGTATAATTTTTTAGTGTATATTTCATTATAACCTACTCGCCAGGATTTGGCAGCTTTGGCATAATAATGACTTAAGTTGGGTTTGTCATCTACAAGCACCTCTGCATTACCCATTCCCAAGGCTTTATTTGTATTAAAAATGTATTTATATAATTCAAGTGGTGGTTTACCTATTTCCTCAAAAACAAGCTGACTAAAATCTGCGGGAGAACCTAGTTTGCCATGAATGATTAGATTTCGATAGGATTCATCACCGGGTGTGGTAAAAATGGTGATCTTAAATCCGGAATCTTGCAAAGTTTGAATCACAGAACGTGCAGCATAACCATTTTCTCCGGTTAGAAATCCATAAAAGTTTACAACCACTGACCCTTCCCTGCTCAAGACACTTTTTGCTTCAGCAAAGCCTTCTTTGGTTAGTAAGTGTTCGGGGACAGATTCGCCTAAAAACGCATCGTAAAATATTATATCATACTTATTGTTGCTGGTTTTAATAAAATTACGAGCATCCTGAACAGCCACTTTACTTTCCTTGGGTAGTTTAAAATATTTAAATGCCAAATCTTTTATTCTTTGATCAATTTCGACTGCTTCCACCTGATGATCCAACAGGTTCAATTGCTTGTATAATGTTCCTCCACCCAGTCCGATAATCAGGTCTTTGGAATTGGCGGGATAGATACTGGCAATGGCGGGAAGGAAATGAGACCAGGCCCAGATGCTTATACCCGGCCCTTTGACATCCATGTAAGATTGAAGGGTATTATTAACGACGAGACCCCGACCCAGAATGGGTCTTGAGGTAAAATCTTCTGAGGTATGTTCGATAACTTTAATATTTCCCAGTAAGCCATCCGATTCATACAGGACATTAAATTTCTTATTATAAGTTCTGCTCTGTAATGTCCCAACAACTCCAAGCATGATTAACCCCACTCCTGCCAAGGTCATTATTCTTTTACCGCTTTCTTGAGTAATCCATGAAAAGATAACTGTGGCAATCCCTAAAAGCAATCCGGCGGATATTAAACTAATTTTTATACCTAAAACCGGAATACAATAGAATCCATAAATCAATGTAAATAAAATGCCACCAAGAGTGGAGATCGCATAAACCTGCCCGGCCCGAACCCCTGCCGGAGTATTGGGAGCAGAGGTAATAGTAATGATTAGGGGAGAGGTGCAACCTAAACCAACTAAAACAGGGAATAGAAAAAATGCTAATGCGCCTAAAGCACCCAATTCTAGGGGCCAATTGATGAAGGCCTTTAAGATGTAAGGGGCAATAAAAGGGGTCAGTAATAGGAGAAAAGAGGAAATCAGAAGGGCGATAAAAAGAAAACGGCGGGATTTTTGCTGGCCCTTTTGGGAGAGGGTTCCTCCTAAGAAGTATCCGGTCATTAACCCTCCTAGTGTCATCGCTAGCGTAGCCGCCCATACATGTACAGCCGTACCAAAGTACGGTGCCAGTAGCTTTGCACTGCAAAGCTCTGCGACCATGACTACTCCTCCTTCAATAAAAGCGAGGATGAAAAAAAGTGTGTTTTTTTTCATGGATGAGTTAGGTGAATATTTGTCAACCGGATAAAGCTCTGTTAAATAATATTTAACAGAGCAATGAACCAATTAAACCTTTTGTTGTTACTTCAGAGAGGGGCAAAGTAACCTTTATAATTTTACAATAATTCTGATCTTTGTAAAGTTAGGAAAGTATTCCTTCCTTTTAATGACAAAAACAACCAAAATCTTACGTTAAGAAAACGTTATTAAATGGTATTTTTTGACCCTATCTCCAGCAATAATTCATAATAAGCAATCTTATCGGCTCTGGATTTTAACCAAAGTACGTAATTGATAGCTTCATTTGTTCCCAATTCTACCTCCCCTATTTCTTCCTCAAACTTTTTTATACGCCCTTTCAATTTAATGTCTATGCTTCCCCTGTTTTTAATTATACCTCTCAAAATTTCGAGAAAGTGTTTTTCTTTTTGAAAATTTGAGTGATTGAGGTAGTCCCGATACTTTCGGCGAACTTTGGCATATTGGTTTTGGCAGAAAGCAAAGTCATTCAATTCTATTCTTATAATTAATTCCACAATGCATACGGATAAACTCAAAGAAGATTCGAGCTTTCCAAACTCAGGATGTTCTAAAATATCATATACATATTGTAAGGCGGAATCATAATCTTTTTGGTTGAAATAAAGTGTGGCCAGATTGAGCGGAATGATAATATTATAGTGAGGTATTTTATTTAAATTATATTTTGTTTTCAGTTCTTTTAAGAGTTCAATACCTTCTTCATTATATCCTGTATGAACTTTATTGAATACTTTACATAAATAAAGTGTCCAGATAAATTGCCATTGTTTGGTTTGATGGATTTCATCTTCCAGCTGTTCAATACAAATGGCGGCTTCCCAAAAAATCTTCAGTTTATGGAGTACATTGATTTGCCAAACGAGCATGACTATTCGTTCTTCCTGGTAGCCTTTATCTAAAAAGGATTTTTGCTCAGAAAATCTTTTGTAATCATCTCGAATAAATTCTAACAACCCTTTGAAGTCTTTTTTTACTAATAATATTTCGCGGCCTACATTATGAATTTTAAGTTGAAATTTCAGATGTGCGATATGGTGTTCTTGCAGTTTTAGTTCTTCCAGAGATTGATCCAGTACTTCGAGAAGTTCCTTATTTTTCCCTGAGAAATTAGTTCTAAAAATTTTGTGCCTCAACGAGGCCAATAGAATATTTTGCTTTTGGGCAATTATTCTGTCCGATTCATTTTGCTGATATTCTTTTAATAAAGTTTCAAAATTAAAATCATACAGCACAGGGGTCAATTCCAGCATTTTTTGAATTGTAAAACCCACCATATCATAATTATTTAATTCTCTTGCGGCCTCCCCTGCTTCCTGCAAGTAATGATGCGCCTCCTCAAATTCCAGTTTATTGTGAAAGAGATTGGCCAGTTGAATACTTTTAAAAAACTGCTCTTGGGGCGTCCGGGTTCTGTTGAGAAATAAAAGACTATATTCTATCTCTAACTTCAACCGGTTTTTCAATTGGTAATAAGCATTCTTTCTTCCGGACTCAAATAGTATTTTCACTAATTTATCATCGTATTCATCATATTCTCCGCTTTTTATATAATCAAACAACAAAAAAAGTTTTCGCTCTCCTGTCCCGTTATTATATCTTGTACTATAAGTTTTAAAGTTCCTTATTTCCTGTTTATTGAGTTTTTGTATTAAATTTGTTAAGCGATATTTCATTAATGACCATTTGAATCTGTAAGAAAATTTTCACTAAAATTAGGCAAAATTTGATTTTTGTGAAAAAAAGTCTCAAATTTACTCAAAGATTTTTCTTTGCCCCCAAAACTAAAACTATATCTGATAGTAGGAAATGGTGTTTAAATGAAGGAAATTTGTAAAGTCATTTATCATTAAAATATAGAATTTCTGACCCCATTTTCCCAAAAGTTCTAAGACTAGTTTCCTATTCATCTATGAATGAAAAAGCTAATCTCATCAAAAAACAAAAAAACAGGTATTCAAAGTGATTTTTAATACAGAGTAAGTCTAAAATCATTTCAAATATCAATCATTTTTAACTTACACACTCTTTTAAAAAATAACCACATGTTTAAAAAATGGCTACTCCTGGTAGGAATACTGCTTGGTGTTTGGGGGATTCTTTCCGCTCAGGGAGGAAACGGAAATGGAAATGGAAACACTTCTTATGATTTAGAATTCATTGGTTTTTCAGCACCTGATATTGTCACCCTTCATCAGGAATTTACGATTTCCGGTTTTTTGAGAAACAATGGCCCGGGAGCTATCCCTGCTAATATTGTTATGGGATTCAGAATGGAGAATGAAAATAATAGCTCCGGCCAATCAGGCAACCCCAATTTTACAAAACCTTCTAACAGCCCGGTCATTCTACCTGGGGAAACCGTTTACTACGAAGAACGCCTCACCACTTCCCCGGATCATTTTGACCCGGGAAGTACAAGCATGGTCATTGTTTGGCCGGTTACAGCTACTCAACTTACAGATATTGATGATAGTAATAATATTTATACTAAAAGTCTTTACGTCTCAGACGTTAACCAGGCTATGGCTTCTTCCAATCCAACCGGACCTGTAAGTGTTTACCCCAATCCAGTTGTTCACCATCTGGATGTTGTATTAAACACCGGAAGCTACAGTAAAGTATTTTTAATGGATGCAATGGGAAAAGTTGTGCAGCAAAAAGACATAATTTCATCTAAGACCAACTATAACTTCAATGTCAACTATCTCTCTAACGGAGTCTATTATATATACTTGAAAGGTACAAATGGGAGTCCTTCCGTTTTACATAAACTGATAAAATAATATTTAATAAGTAACCGGCCAGAATAATCTTTAAAATACTTTGAACGATTTTTTAATTTCTTCTTCGTTAAAAAGCC
>JAHDCK010000210.1 GCA_020629915.1 Saprospiraceae bacterium | reverse complement strand
AAGCCTCGAAATGACAAATATATTTTTCATTTTTATAAAATTGTATCGCAGACTTTAGTCTGCCTTGCAGGACGGATTTGCAGACTAAAGTCTGCGGTACTATTAAAAAAAATAAAATGCTCAGTCAGGAAAACAGAATAAAAGCGGCCCTCTATCTCAACTATTTCGTCTTTGCGATCCTGCTCAACAGTGTAGGCATCGTTATTCTAAAGGCGCAAAAAAACTATGGCGTAGATGAAATACAGGCCAGCACCCTGGAGCTGTTTAAGGACATGCCGATCGCTATTGTCTCCTTCCTCGTCGCTTCTTTTTTGCCCCGGTTGGGATATAAAAAAGCCATGCTCATCGGTTTGGGTATCGTAACTTTTGCCTGTTTGGGTATGTACTTCGCCAATAGTTTCTGGGCGGCCAAGTTATTGTTTATGTCCGTAGGTATAGCATTTGCACTTATAAAAGTTTCTGTATATGCAACGATTGGATTAGTCACCAATAACAAGAGCGAGCACAACAGCCTGATGAGTAGCATTGAGGGATTTTTTATGTTTGGAATTACCTTTGCTTATTTTTTATTCCCCTGGTTTAATGACGAATCTATTCCCGATTCCTGGCTGAATGTCTATCCACTTCTCGCCCTTCTCTCTGCCTTATCTTTTTTATTTTTATATTTTTCAAAATTCGATAAAGAAGCAGAAATTCCCGGAGCCAATCTCAGCGAAGACTTTTTCCAGATGCTTCGTTTGTTGGGTAGAATGCTCGTTTTGGTTTTTGTAATCAGCGCGTTTTTATTTGTCATGATAGAACAAGGCATCATGACCTGGCTGCCCACTTTCAACGAACGGGTGCTGGACATTCCCGAAAATCTGGCCATTATGATGACGAGTATTTTGTTTATCTCCCTGGGCATTGGAAGATTCCTCGCTGGTTTTTTAGTGAAGAAAATTTCCTGGTACTGGATATTAGTCGCTTGTCTTTTCCTTTCTATGAGTATGGTACTTTTTGTCCTGCCCCGCGCTATCAATGCAGAAATATCCAATGTCAATTCCCTGTTGGATATTCCACTGATTGGCTACGCCTTTCCGATTGTCGGGTTATTCCTTGCGCCAATTTATCCCCTGATCAACTCGGTTATCCTGACAGCATTACCCAACAAATTACATAGTCCCATGACAGGATTAATTATAATATTTTCTGCTATTGGTGGAACATTGGGTTCTCGATTGATTGGTTATCTGTTTAAAAATGTCGGTGCCGAAAGTGCTTTCTCTTATACCATCATTCCGATGATTGTCTTGTTGATTTGTTTAACTTTATTAAAACGACTGAGTGATAGTGCAGAAACAGAAATGACATGAAAACGCCGGATATTATATATAAAAATTTATTTCACGATTTACATTTGAGTGGAATCTGGCCGGATGGTAAATTGCTGTCGGATGCGATTCCTTTGTTTTCACCTGACGATATTTTAAAAAAATATGAAGCCGAAAAAGCAGCAAGTGATTTTAATTTAAAAGCTTTTTTTAATCAAAATTTTAAAATAAAAGACCTTACAGAAAGTGATTTCAAATCTGACCTCACGCGCAGCCCGGAGGAACACATCCAAGCACTTTGGTCTGTCCTTCAGCGAGAACCGGATAAAAAAATTGAAGGCAGTTCGCTCATTCCTCTACCCTACCCTTACATTGTTCCCGGAGGCCGGTTCAATGAAGTGTATTACTGGGATAGTTATTTTACCATGCTGGGCTTAAAAATTCATAATCAAAAAGAAATTATAGAAAATATTATAAAAAACTTCGCCTGGCAAATTGATCAACTGGGTTTTATTCCCAATGGTAACCGCACTTATTTTTGCGGACGTTCACAACCACCTTTCTTTTCTTTAATGGTAGAATTGCTGGATAGTATTTCAGAAGAATCTGTATTAAAAAAATATCTGCCTGCCCTGGAAAAGGAATATTTTCATTGGATGGATGGACGCCAGGAAAGTTTAGATAATTATAATTCTTATAAAAAAATAATTAAACTCCCCGAAGGTTTCCTCAATCGTTATCAGGATATTTTCCCCAATCCAAGAGCTGAAATGTACCGGGATGATGTTTTGTTACAACAAAAAAGCGGACGGAATGCCGAAAACTTATATCTTAGTCTAAGAGCCGCCTGCGAGTCGGGTTGGGATTTTTCCTCTCGTTGGTTTAAGGACGGCGATGATTTAGAATTTACTTTTGCTTCCGATATCATTCCTGTTGATTTGAATTGTTTATTGTATAACTTAGAGCAACTAATTTTTAAAGTTTATAAAAAAATAAACAATATAAAAAAAGCAGAATGGTATGAACATCAATCTTTAAAACGAAAAGAATTGATCCAAAAATATTGCTGGAACGAGGAAGCCGGATTTTACTTTGATTACGATTTTATTAAAAAGGAACAACGAACTTCCTGGCATCTTGGAGGTTTGTATCCTTTATTTTTTAATATAAGTACAAAAAAACAAGCTGAAAAATGTACTGAAAATGTCTCCTGGAAATTTATAAAATCCGGAGGTGCAGTCACCACGCTTAACCACTCCGGCCAACAATGGGATGCTCCAAATGGTTGGGCGCCGCTTCAGTGGATGACAGTAAAAGGATTAGACAATTATGGGTATAAAGATCTGGCAACAGACATTGCTCAACGCTGGACAACATTAAATGAAAACGTATATTATAAAACAGGTAAATTTGTAGAAAAATATAATGTGCAGGATACTTCCCTGGAAGCAGGCGGAGGAGAATATCCCGTGCAGGATGGTTTCGGATGGAGCAATGGGGTTTACCTGGCATTGAGGGAATATTTAACCCTAAACAAATAACATATATTATTTGTCATCTCGAACGGAGTGAGAGATCTTGTCTAAAAGCAAAGAACAGTTCCCTGCTTTTGACTTCTGAGATTTTCCAGAAATCAGTTTTCCATATTTAGACGAGATTTCTCCTATCGTCGAAATGACAACTCTATTTTTTCGTTTTTCAAAAGTTCAGCGGCTAATTATTTAAGTTCAATAAGCCAGCAATAAATAAAACAATACTATGATACAACAAAAATGGTGGAAGGAAGAAGTCATTTATCAAATTTATCCCCGCAGTTTTAAAGACAGCACCGGGAATGGCATCGGCGACTTACGAGGCATTATTTCCAAAATGGATTACCTCAAAGAATTGGGTGTGGACATCATCTGGATGTCGCCCGTTTACCCCTCGCCGAATGATGACAACGGTTATGACATCAGCGACTACCGGAACATTCACCCGGAGTTTGGAACGATGGCCGATTTCGATGAGCTGCTGGCGGGATTACATCAGCGGGGAATGCGCCTGATCATGGATCTCGTGGTCAATCATTCCTCAGATGAACATGAATGGTTTAAAAAATCCAGGGAATCCAAAGACAACCCCTACCGGGATTATTATATTTGGAAACCTGGTAAAAACGGCGGGCCTCCGAATAACTGGCAGTCTTTCTTTGGCGGCTCCGCCTGGAAACATGACGAAAAAACAGATGAATATTTTTTACATCTTTTTACAAAAAAACAACCCGACCTCAATTGGGAAAACCCAAAAGTAAGACAAGAAGTATATGATTTAATTAAATTTTGGCTGGATAAAGGAATTGACGGATTCCGCATGGATGTGATCCCGCTCATTTCTAAGCGGCTGGAATTTGCAGATACCGCCCTCCCCTCTTTCGGTGAAATTGTAGAAAAGGTGTACTCCAACGGACCAAAAGTTCACGAATATATTAATGAAATGTATGAAACCGTTCTCAAGCACTACGACATCATGACCGTAGGCGAAGGGCCGGGCATTTCAAAAGATGTGGGGCTGAAATACGTCGGTCACGATCGGGGCGAATTGAATATGATTTTTCATTTGGATACCATGTTTTTGGGATTTGGTCCGGGTGGAAAATTTGATCCAGTTCCTTACGATTGGTCGGATGTCAAGCGCATTTTCAGGGAGTGGTACGAGGCGATGGGCGACTCGGGTTGGGTGAGTATTTTTCTGGATAACCACGATTTTCCACGGATGGTTTCCCGCTTTGGCAACGATGATCATTATAGAAATGAAAGTGCCAAACTGCTCGCCATGCTCGTCCTCACCCTTCGGGGAACGGCCTGCATTTACCAGGGATCTGAAATGGGGATGACCAATGTTCATTTTGATTCTATCGAAGATTATCGGGATGTAGAAACTTTAAATTTCTATAAAGAATATATAGAAAAAGGCGTTTCGTCTGAGGATTTTCTCAAAATGGTTCACGAATACGGGCGCGATAATGTGCGTACCCCCATTCAATGGGATGCTACACATCACGGTGGATTTACAAAGGGAACGCCCTGGATAAAAGTCAATCCCAATTACCCAGCCATCAATGCAGAGGAAGTTTTAAAGGATAAAAATTCTATTTTTTACTGGTATAAAAATTTGCTGGCTTATAGAAAGAAAAATAAAACGCTGGTGTACGGCGAGTGGAAGGAAATCAAACAGACTTCTGAAAACTTATATGTTTATGAAAGATTTGATACTGACAATCATTATTATATTGTACTGAATCACAGCGATGTGGAGGAAACCTTTGAATTGAATCTGGATAATCACCAGTTGGATTTTCAAAATGTAAAGAATAATGATTTATCTCATTTAAAACCCTGGGAAGCGAGACTGTATAAGCGGAAGTAGCATTATATACATTTGTATCGCACAGGCTTTAATGACCGCCGAATCTATTTTGTATCGCAGACTAATTGAGATTAAAAAATTAACCGACGAAAATAAAATTAAGACAATTAAACAAAAACATATAATACTTTGTCATCTCGAACGTAGTGAGAGATCTCGTCTAAACACAAGGAACAGTTCCCTGCTCTTTATTTCTGAGATTTCCTGGGAATCAGATTACTACTTTTAGACGAGATTCCTCTCTTCGTTCGGAATGACAACTCTTTTTTTTGTTTTTCAAAGTTCGTCGGTTATTTTTTTAAAACCAATTAGTCTGCCACCGCATTACGTAATGCAGACTAAAGTCTGCGATACAAAATAGTTTAAAAACTCAACAATCAATTTTCAAAACCCCAAAAGCCTGCAACACAAAAAAAGGATATTTAAAATGAAAAATTATATTATAATATTAATTTTACTTGGAATTTGCTCCTGCAAAACTGCTGTTGAAGTCACACCGGAATTGGATCAAAAACTATCCAATCCCGAATACTTCCATGAGAGTTTACAGGAGTTGACAGACATCATTGTGCATGATATTTTTTCGCCGCCGGTGGCCAGTCGGGTATATGTATATCCTTGCATCGCAGCCTATGAAACATTGCAGCAAAAATACCCGGAACAAAAACCCCTCGCCGGACAACTGAAAGATTTAAAACCCATTCCTGCACCCAAAAATGAAACCGGAATTTCCTATCCGCTTGCCGCTGTTGCGGCTTTTTTGAAAACAGGAGAAACTTTAATTTTCTCTGAACCCAAAATGAAAAAATACAGAGAAAAATATATTCAAGATTTAAATAAAAAAAACATTCCAAAAGAAATTATAGATAATTCTTTCAAGTATGGCGATCAGGTAGCGGCGCATATTCTCGCCTGGGCGGATAAGGATAATTATAAGGAAACCCGTTCTGCCCCAAAATTTAATATCACAGAAAAACCCGGTGAATGGAAACCCACACCGCCTGCTTATATGGAAGGTATCGAACCTCATTGGCGGGAAATCCGCCCGATGGTTTTAAACTCGGCCAAACAATTTGCCCCTGCCCCACCGCCAGCGTTTGACACAAAAAAAGGAAGTGATTTTTACAAACTCACGGAAGAAGTCAAAAATGCTGTCTCTAATGCCACTGAGGAACAACGCGCTATCGCCAGCTTTTGGGATTGTAACCCCTATGTGATGAACCAGACTGGCCATGTGATGTATGCTTCTAAAAAAATCACTCCCGGTGGTCACTGGATGGGCATCGCCGGCATCGCCTCAAAAAAAGCCAATCACGATATGATGCAATCTATCGAAACGGCAACGATGACTGCTATCGCTCTTTTCGATGGATTCATTAGTTGCTGGGATGAAAAGTATCGCTCTAATCTCATTCGCCCGGAAACTGTAATTAATAAACATATAGATGAAAAATGGATACCTATTTTGCAAACGCCTCCCTTCCCGGAACATACAAGCGGGCATAGTGTGATTAGTTCTGCGGCAGCGATTGTACTTACGGATTTGTTAGGGGATAATTTTGCGTATGAAGATGATGTGGAGGTAAAATACGGTTTGCCAAAAAGAAAATATACGTCTTTTTTACAAGCATCTGATGAAGCAGCGATTAGTCGTTTATACGGTGGCATACATTATATGCCGGCGATTACGGATGGTGTAAAGCAAGGCAAGCAAATTGGAAATTTTATTATAAAAAATGTTTTAATTAAAAAATAATGATCACAAATTTAAATACTGCGACCATGCTATAATCGAAAAGCATACGACCACAGCGTGGTCGCAACAAAAAGGAAATTCAAAACGTTTTCCGACCGCAGAGCGGTCGCAGTATTTTTAAAATACAAATAAAATTCCACCCCAATACAATAACAAAAAAACAATATTAAAAAACAAAAACCAACACTATGGAATTTACATTAGGAACCTTAGATCTCAGTATAGTCGTCATTTATCTCATCGGCGTTGTTCTCCTCGGATTTTACTTTGGAAGCAAACACAAAGATGCCGAAGATTACTTCCTCGCCGGACGAAGCCTCACCTGGCCTATTATTGGTTTTAGTCTTTTCGCCTCCAATATGTCGAGTGCTTCTTTGGTTGGAATGGCTGGTTCCGGGTACAAAGATGGCTTTTCTGTTTTTAGTTATGAATGGATGGCCGTGGTTGTCCTTATCATATTTGCCGTCTTCTTTTTACCTTTTTATTTAAAAAATAAAATATTTACAATTCCTGAATATCTGGAAAAAAGATATAGTTATACCGTGCGTGCGTATGCGTCTGCCACGGCCATCATCCTCAACACGATGGTGGACATTGCCGGAACACTTTATGCCGGTGGTTTGGTGATACAACTTATTTTCCCTGGATTTGAACTGTTTGAAATTATCGTCGTGCTTGCGCTGGTTGCTGGTGTTTATACCATCACCGGAGGATTGAGTTCTGTGATGTACACGGATGCTATTCAGGCCGTTATTTTGATTTTGGGTTCTACCCTGATTACTATTTTTGCCTTTAATGAAGCCGGGGGCTGGGAAAGTGTTTATGCCATTACAGATATGTCGCATTTTGATATTGTCAAACCCATAGATGATCCGGTCATGCCCTTCCCCACCCTCTTTACCGGGGTGCTTTTGCTTGGGCTTTATTTCTGGGGAACCAACCAATACATCACCCAACGAACCCTCGCCTCCAAAAATATCCGTCAGGGACAATGGGGTGCGATGTTTGCCGGGTTATTAAAATTAACCATATTATTTATCATGATATTTCCAGGCGCATTTGCCAGAGTTCTCTATCCGGACATGACGAATATGGATATGATTTATCCTACTATGTTGTTTGATTTATTGCCGACGGGATTATTGGGAATCGTATTAGCCGGATTGATTGCGGCGATGATGTCCAGTTTGGATTCGGGATTGAATTCCGTTTCTACTCTGGTGACGATGGATTTTATTAAAAAATTAAAACCCAATGCAGACTCCAAAACCCTGATGAACATCGGGCGGATGGTCACGGGTGTCGTTATGGTCATCGCCATTCTTTGGGCTCCAAATATCGGGCATTTTGACAAGCTCTGGGATTACCTCCAAAATACCCTGGCCTGGTTCTGTCCGCCGATTGTGGCCCTCTTTGTGATGGGGCTGTTTTTAAAACGCATCAACAATACCGGGGCGATTGCTTCCATCGTTGTAGGCGTGATCATTTCTGCTGTTTTGATTGGAATGAATATGTACGGGAGCGGAGATCAATTGCCAAATTTCTTATATGTAGCTTTTCTTCACTTCATTGCATGTTGTATTACCTTATATGTGTTTAGTTTATTTGGAACAGCCAAGCCGGAAAGCGAATTGGCAAAAGTCGTTTGGACCGCTGAGGAACTTCACAAGGAAACGGTTTCCTTACGGGATTTGCCCTGGTATAAAAATTATCGTTATCAGGGTATCGGGTTGGTGATTCTTACGATTATAATTTTGTTGATTTATTAGAATTGTATCGCAGGCTTATTGAGATTAAAAAATTAACCGACGAAAATATTATGATGTTTATGTTGTCATCTTAGCCCGGTGTTT